>JAQCKY010000293.1 GCA_027592155.1 Pseudomonadota bacterium | reverse complement strand
CCAGATCGGCCAGTACATCCATCACCATTTCGCCAATGACCTTCGACGGTATTTCGCTCTCGCCAAGGCTTTCCAGACGCCGCTGGATGCTGTTGGCAATGCGTTCAATCTGCTCATCATCGATGGGCCGTTTCCGGAGTGCGAATCGCATCGATCGGACAAGCTTGTCATGGTCGAAGGGTTCTTTTTTGTCGGTCTTCTTGGTAATCGACAATTCCCGAAGCTGGACCCTCTCGGTGGTTGTCCAACGGGCCCCACAGGCCGGACAAGCGCGGCGGCGGCGGATGGCGGCGTTGTCCTCCGTCGGTCGGGAATCTTTTACCTGGGAATCGTCGTTCCCACAGAACGGGCAGCGCATGGTGGAATTCCCTCCGTTATATGCCTGGCGTTTGGTTTCAGGCGTATGTGTCTAGATATCTTGATAAATTGGAAAACGGCGGCAGAGTTCGACGACTTTTTCTCGTACTTGTTTCTCTACCTGACTGTTGTCATCGGGATACTGTGTCAGTCCGTCGAGCACATCGCTGATTAACTCCCCGATTTGCTTGAATTCCGCGAGGCCAAAGCCGCGTGTGGTGCCGGCGGGTGTTCCAAGCCGGACCCCCGACGTGATCGCGGGTTTTTCAGGATCGAACGGAATGCCGTTTTTATTGCAGGTGATGCCGGCATTTTCGAGGCTGGCTTCGGCGTGCTTACCGGTCAGGCCCTTGGGCCGAAGATCGACCAGCATCAGATGGGTATCGGTTCCGCCGGAGACAATATCGCATCCCCGCTCGCTCAGAACGGAGGCCAGCGCTTTGGCGTTATCGACCACGTTTTGAGCATAGGTCTTAAAGCTGGGCTGGAGTGCCTCGCCAAAGGCCACCGCTTTGGCCGCGATAACATGCATCAGAGGACCACCCTGCAAGCCTGGGAAGGTCGCCGAATTGATCTTTTTACCGATGTCGTCATCATTGCTCAGAACCATACCGCCCCGCGGCCCCCGCAGAGTCTTGTGGGTCGTCGTGGTAACCACATGAGCGTGTGGCAATGGGCTGGGATGGACCCCGGCGGCAACCAAACCGGCGAAATGAGCCATATCGACCATGAGGATAGCGCCGACTTCATCGGCAATGGCCCGGAAGCGCGCGAAATCGATAATCCGTGGATAGGCTGAGCCGCCGGCGATGATCAAGGCGGGTTTATGCTCATGGGCAAGTTTTGAAACCTCATCGAAATCGATCAAGTGATCGTCCTGGCGAACGCCGTACTGAACAGCATTGAACCATTTTCCTGAAAGGTTCGGCGGCGCGCCGTGGGTCAAATGCCCGCCGGCGGCTAACGACATGCCGAGCACCGTGTCGCCGGGCTTAATGAGCGCCAACATAACGGACTGATTGGCTTGAGACCCCGAATGAGTCTGCACATTGGCGAAGCTGCACCCGAACAATTCTTTGGCCCGCTCGATGGCCAGTGTTTCGGCCTGATCGACATATTCGCAACCGCCATAATAGCGCCGGCCCGGATAGCCCTCGGCATATTTATTGGTCAGAACGCTGCCCTGAGCCTCAAGCACGGCGCGGGACACAACATTTTCCGAGGCGATGAGTTCGATCTGATCTTGCAGGCGCGACAGCTCTCCGCGCATTGCTGCAAATATCTCAGGATCTTTCTGTTCAATGGTTTCCGAAAAAAAACGGTCTTCGTAGCCGTCCGGCGAATCAGCTTTCGCGAGGGTCATGGGTTGCGGCCCTTTCTGGATCAATTAGCCCTAGGAATTACAAATATCCGACAACCCGTTCACCCAAATTGGATGGCTAGTGTCACCGAAACAGTGGCAGATATGGACACTCTCCCGACTGTTACGCTCCAATACCATATATCGAGGATACGTAAAACCCTACCACAACCACTCGGTTAACCTGCGGCGAGCCGCGGCCGGTATTCAATACAAGTTTTTGTCCCGATCCGGGGCTTCGCGGGGTTCGTCATATTGTTTGTCGATGACGTATTGGAGTTTGCGGATCGCAATACGTTTCAATTCCTCGTTGGAGGCTTTCCGGTCTCCCGCGATCGAAATTTCCGTTCCCGTCTTGGGGTCGATTGCAGACACCTTGACGTAATGGCCGAGCGGACGAAATTCGAACAGAACCTCTTCGAGAATGGGTTTTTGGTTTGGCATGGACTACCCGCCGCCGTCAGCATGAGAACCGAACATGGTTAAATGTGCGACAGAGCCCTTTCCGGTGCAAGTCGTTCCTGTAACTTGACAGTCTGAATAAGCCGTGGTCAGAGTTCAAATGCCCAAAAGCTATTCATGCGCTATCGAATAAACGCAAAATCCACGGAAAAATACAATGGCCCTAGGTTCCTACCCCTCGACCAGATTGAGACGAAATCGCCGGGATGAATGGAACCGGCGCCTGGTTGCTGAAAACAAACTGTCACCGGACGATTTCATCCTTCCGATGTTTGTCGCGGAAGGGAGAAACAGCCGGGAACCCATTGCCTCCATGCCCGGGGTCGACCGTCACTCCGTCGATCAATTGGTCCAGGTTGTCGGCGAGGCAAAAGCCATGGGGATCCCGGCAATCGCGATCTTCCCCGAGGTCGATCCGGCGGCAAAAACACCCGATGCCCGTGAAGCCTACAATCCCGATGGCCTGGTCTGCCGGACGATCAAGGCGGTAAAGGATGCCCATCCGGACATGGGCGTCATCTGTGATGCCGCATTGGATCCCTTTAACAGCGACGGTCACGACGGTCTTGTCCGAGATGGCTATGTCGTCAATGACGAATCGGTGGAGCTCCTCTGCCGGCAATCGGTCGTACAGGCAGAAGCTGGATGCGACGTTATTGCGCCCTCCGATATGATGGACGGCCGTGTCGGTGCGATCCGAAAAGCCCTCGATGACGCCGGATTTGAATCTGTCCGGATCATGTCTTACGCGGCGAAATATGCGTCGGCCTTTTACGGCCCCTTCCGGGACGCCATCGGATCCGGCGCGGCCCTAAAGGGCGACAAAAAAACCTACCAAATGGATCCGGCGAATACGGACGAGGCGATCCGCGAGGTCGCCCAAGACATCGATGAAGGCGCCGATATGATCATGGTTAAACCAGGCCTGCCCTATCTCGATATCGTGCACAGGGTCAAACAGGAGTTCGGTATTCCCACCTACGCCTATCAGGTGAGTGGTGAGTACGCGATGCTGAAAGGTGCCGCGAATAATGGTTGGCTCGATAATGATCGGGTGGTGCTGGAGAGCCTGATGGCATTCAAGCGTGCCGGTGCGGACGGTATTCTCACTTATATGGCAATCGAGGCATCACGGTTACTTGATTCGCGGTAACAAATTACCGCTTCAACCCCCTCTAATTAAATAGAGTTTTTATGGCCGTATCACGCGGGAGAAGCATCAATAAGTTCATTGTGTTGTCTCTCGCCCTGCTGATCGTGCTCGCCGCGGCGACCGTCGCCTGGGTCTACTCGTCACTACCCCGGGGCGGTGGTGAGGTACGGGTCAACGGCCTCGTCGCATCGGCCACGATTTACCGCGACATAAATGCCGTCCCTTATATATATGCCGACTCAGAACAGGACGCTGCATTCGCTCTGGGGTTTACCCATGCCCAGGATCGGCTATGGCAGATGGAGCTGCAGCGCCGCCTCGGTGCCGGGCGGCTCTCGGAAATCATGGGGACACGAACCGCCGCGATCGACCGCCAAATGCGAACCTTGGGCTTCTATCGGCACGCGGTTGACACGCTCAAGGGGCTATCGCCGGAGGTTCTCGCAACATTCAAAGCCTATGCGGACGGCATCAACGCATGGATTGCCGGTCGGCGGGGCGCCCTGCCTCCCGAATTTCTGCTTCTACGCCACGAACCGGAACCGTGGCAGCCTGCGGACAGCGTCGTCTGGGGAAAGCTTATGGGAATGCGCCTAAGCGGTAATTTCCGTGGCGAACTGCTGCGCGCCCGGCTGGCCGCAAACTTGCCGCCGGATCGTATAAGATCGCTTTGGCCGGCCTATCCCGCCGATGCGCCGATCACCGTGGATACTCAAGCGTCTGCCTTGCCGACCAAGCTTCTTGATCAACTGCTCGCATCCTATTCCATCCTCACCGATCCGCCCCATGGTGCCTCAAACGCTTGGGCCATTGCCGGTCATCGCACCAAAAGCGGTAAACCGATTCTCGCCAACGATCCTCACCTCCGGTTCGATGCCCCGATCCTTTGGTATCTGGCCCGGATCAAGACACCCGGCCTGGAATTGACCGGGGCGACAGTGCCGGGGGTGCCGCAATTCTTGCTGGGTCATAACGGGCACCTCGCCTGGGGATTCACGACCACTCAGAGCGATCTGCAAGATGTCTTTATTGAAAAAATCGATCCAGAAAACCCCGATCGTTACCTCGCGCCCGATGGGCCCAAGGACTTCGTCAGCCGAAACGAAACCATCAAGGTCCGGGATGCCGAGGATATAG
>JAQCKY010000292.1 GCA_027592155.1 Pseudomonadota bacterium | reverse complement strand
CGCATCGTCGCAGAGGGCGTACCAAAATCGTACGCGGTCGGTGTCCGCTGCGGCTAACGCCGCAATTTCGGAGAGGGTTTTATAAGCCTCCATTCGTGACGCAGCGTCACCAAAAAAAACGACCGTGCCGGAAGAATCCCGCAACGGGGCGCCGAGAGACATCATCGACGTCAGATGCTGATCGAACCGGGCGAGCAACGAAACCGACTGGCCGACATAGGCAATCAGGCGTTCATCGTCGTAGCATTTTACCCGCAGATAAACTCCAGGCTGGCAGAGGGTCTCAAACACCAAAGGATCATCGGGAAATCGCCCCGGCCCGACCGGCCCTTGCCACGTAAGTGTCACGTTCATTTTCGGATCAAATCGGCTTTTCCACGGGATATTGATTTACCTCTATTTTTCCCAATTCCACCAGCACCATAACAGCTGCGAGAGCGCCCAATGATTCATGTTGATAAAGCAGGGAGACGGGACTAGTTTCCCGCCAGCGGTCGCAGAATTGTGGCCAGGACGATATGTACCGTTGACGGTTCTGTCCTTTGACAAAAAGCTCGCTTCTACACTGACCAGCGCTTCGGTTGCCCGAATGCGCAGACGGCTAATGAACCAAACGATAAACAAACTATTCGCGAGAATATTAGATAATACCAAGCCGGCCACGCCGTATGCCGTCTTGTTTGGGCTGATCCTGTTTGCCTTCTTCGGTGGCGCGTTCTCGACACTTGATGCCGACCGGGTTCCCGACAGATTTGTTGAGTTCGAGCTTGAAAGCGCCGAGACCGCAAAGCTGAAATTTATACTCAGTAGCGCGTCCAAGGCAGATGCCATCTCGGAATATTCTCGGACGCTGGTTCCGGAATTGGATATAGCGGCCTTCTCCGGCGGTACAACCCGCTCTACGGACTGCGCTGAATTCCAACGCCAAAATCGCGCGCCGCCCTGTCCTTCCTAGGGAATCCGCAAGCCCAAAACGGGCGAGCGGTCTATATCTCGCGATTGTTTTCTACCTTTCGGGAAAACCCCGAAAGCATAAAAAATACTGGATTAATAGCTCATGGCGCTGAACAGGCTTTCCTCCGCCCGTTTCGAAGGCGGGGCCGCCCGCATCTTTCCTTTCCTCCTCTGGCTGCCCATGGTCAACCGGACCACGGTGCGTGCCGATCTGATCGCCGCGTTCACCGGCGCGATGATTATGATTCCCCAAGGTGTTGCGTTCGCAACCATCGCCGGCATGCCGCCGGAGTACGGCCTTTATGCCGGCATGGTACCGGCCATCATCGCGGCTCTCTTTGGTTCGTCGTGGCACCTTGTATCCGGACCCACGACCGCGGCTTCCATCCTCATTTTTTCGTCGATCAGTGTCTTCGCCACGCCGGGTACACCGGATTATGTGACGCTCGTCCTCACGCTCACCTTCATGGTGGGGGTCGTGGAACTCGCCATGGGGCTGATGCGCCTGGGCGTATTGATAAACTTTATCTCGCACACCGTGGCGATCGGATTTACCGCGGGTGCCGCGATTTTGATCGCCGCCAGTCAAGCCCGAGATTTTTTTGGCGTCGAAATTCCCCGCGGCGAGAAATTCTACGAAGTCGCCATTTCGCTGGTTCGCCAATTCGATCAAATATCCATCGCAGCGACCGTCGTTGGTCTCACCGCCATCGCAACCGGAATCCTGGTGCGCAAGGTAAATCAAAACCTGCCCCACATGATTATTGCCATGCTGGTCTCTGCCGCGGTCGCCTTCGCGTTCAAGAGCTTTGGCATCGCCGACGTTGCGACAATCGGTGCCGTCGGCACAGGTATACCCGGGTTGTCATCGCCGGAATTCTCAATGCAGCTGTTCAGCGATCTCGCTTTGACCGCGCTCGCTGTAGCACTGTTTGCCCTCACCGAAGCGGTTTCCATCGCGCGCTCCATCGCGATGAGAACCGGTCAGCAGATTGACGGCAATCAGGAATTTATCGGCCAAGGGCTTTCAAATCTGGTTGGGGGATTCTTCTCAGGCTAAGTCGCCACCGGCTCCTTCAACCGCAGCGCCTTGAATTTCAGCTCCGGGGCGCGAACCCCGATGGCGGCTGCGGCGGCAGGTTTTATCCTTCTCGCCATTACACCGTTTGTCGCCCCCTTCGCCTTCTATCTGCCCAAGGCGACGGTTGCCGGAATCCTGTTTCTGGTCGTCTCCGGATTGATCGATATCCCCCATATTCGCCAGATTCTGAAATCCAGCCGGTCGGAAACGGCGATCATGGCGATCACCTTCTTTTCGGTCCTGTTCCTCAATCTGGAAGTCGCAATTTTCGCCGGCGTCATCCTGTCGCTGGTATTCTATCTCAACCGCACCTCACATCCCAAAGTGACGACGTTAGTGCCCGGCAGCGCCGCCACAAAACGCCGCTTCACAAGTGCCCCGGGGCTTCCGGAGTGCCCGCAGGTCAAAATCGTCCGCATTGATGGTTCGTTATTTTTCGGCGCCATCTCGAATGTAATCGGTGAACTCCGGCGGCTTCAACGAAGGCAACCGAAACAAACGAACCTCGTTATTGTAACGTCGGGGATTAACTTCATCGATATGGAAGGCGCGGAAAGTCTCGCCAACGAGGCGCGCCGACGCCGGGAGGAAGGCGGCCAATTGTATTTTATCGACCTCAAAGATGCCGTCGCCTCGGTGCTCGAACGCACCGGCTTCATGGACGTCATTGGGCGCGATCACATTTTCGAGTCGAAAACCACGGCGTTCTCAACGATCTACGGTCGACTAGACCGAGACATCTGTGCCAATTGCACGAAGCGTATCTTCCTCGAATGCGGAACCGACCCCGCAGATCTCCCCAAACCGGCGGAAGTACCAGCACCACAAGCCCTCGCAGCCCTCTCGGAGATTCAAGCATCCGCGCCACCGGCCCGCCGCCTGCGCCCGACCTTGATGCCGGGGCCCCGTAAAAGCCCACAAGGTCCGGAGCGCATTCTCGCCCTCATCGAGCATGACGATGAAGACCAGGGCGCACATGAAACGGTTGCCGAGGCGGGCCGTCTCGCCGAAGAAACCGATGCCGATTTGGCGCTCGGCCAGGTGGTGAATTGGAAAATGGGCAGTGCCAGCGTGTTTCCCGAAGGTTTCGTCTCCGCCGAAATGGAAACAGCACTCTGTGCGCCGGCCAGGCGGCATCTGGAGCAGCTCGCCGATGATCTTGGGATTGAAGATGCCGTCGTCTTGGCCTGTGCGACGTCCGACCGCACCCAGGCAACCCTAAAGCTGATCAGCGAATGGTATCCCGACCTGATCGTCGTCCACGCGCGCTCGAATTTCAGCTTCGCCCGTAAATCCACCGCCGAGTTTGAAACGCCGTTTGGGCGGATACGCTGTAAAATCCGCCGCGCCGGGAGCCTGTAAATTAACCGTCCGACAAGTGAGAAACGTGGGCGGAGACGATCTTCCACCCGTCTTCTGTCCGCATCCAGGTTTGGCTTTGACGGCCGGTTCCAGACACATCGTCTTGCGTTGATTCAGTATTCGCCACGGCAAAATCCCGCCCAAACGTAACGATATAAGTGTTCTTCAAAGTACGGCGGAGACCCTCGGTGGCCCGATTGCGCCGGAATTCCGACAGCGCGGCATGGCTCACCAGCGTGCCGTTTGGGCCATAGCGGAGGGTCTTAGGATCGTCCCAGAATAGATGATTGATCATGTCCACGTTGTTATCGGCCAGGGCCTTTTCATATTGCATAAAAGCCTCGGTTACTTCCGCGACGATCTCAGGAATATTTACGTCCACAATAGCTCCCTTCCGGTGTTCGCCAATTAATTAAAGCTGATTCAAATCCCGCTCGACGAACGTCTTAAAATCCGTCGGATCGCGGCCCAATATCCAGCGCAGGACATTGGGATTTCCGATCAAACCACAATGGTCGTAATGCCGATTAAGCAGGCAAAGCTGTTCCAGCCGGTCCGCGGGCATCCCCGCCTTCTCCGCGCCGGCCCGGAATACATCCAAGGGCTTTGCCTCGGCCCGAATATCCCGGCCCGTCACCTCGCCGATGATCCGTGCCATATCGACCTGGTTAAGCGCTTCCGGACCGGCCAGTTGATAGGTCGCATTTTCGTGCCCGGTTTCGGTCAAGACAGTTGCAGCGGCCTCAGCCAGATCACCCAAATCCGCCAGACTAAACCGCGTCTCGACGCTGAACGGCATATTGTGGATGCCCGTCTCCATCACGGATTTCCAGATCGGCACCAGATGTTGCATATACCGGCCGGGCTGAAGAATCGTATAGGTCAGTCCCGACTCGACCAAGTACTGCTCGGCATCCAGCTTTAGCCCGTGGTGCCGGACCCCGCGCAACAAAGGATGAAGCACCGAATAGAGAACCAGTCGCTCTGATCCCGCGGCGAGACAGTAATCGGTAATCTGCTGTGCAAGAACCGCCTCATTGAGGTTCATCGGCGGGCAGATATGGATAACCTGTGCGCA
>JAQCKY010000291.1 GCA_027592155.1 Pseudomonadota bacterium | reverse complement strand
GAAACTATTTCCACTGGATCGCTAGGCCTCGACATTGCGCTCGGTATCGGTGGATTGCCTTGTGGCCGTGTCGTGGAGATCTATGGCCCGGAAAGTTCGGGTAAGACGACTTTGGCGCTTCACGTGGTTGCCGAATCCCAGAAGAAGGGCGGCACCTGTGCATTCGTTGATGCCGAGCATGCCCTTGATCCGTCTTATGCCAAGAAGTTGGGCGTTAATGTCGAGGACCTTCTTGTTTCCCAGCCGGATGCTGGCGAACAGGCTCTAGAGATCGCCGACACGCTGGTCCGATCCGGTGCCATTGACGTCCTGGTTATCGACAGTGTTGCCGCTCTGGTCCCACGGGCTGAGCTGGAAGGCGAGATGGGCGATCATCACGTCGGACTGCAAGCGCGGCTGATGAGCCAGGCGCTGCGAAAGCTGACCTCGTCGGTTGCCAAATCCAACACGCTGATCATCTTTATCAATCAGATTCGCATGAAGATCGGCGTGATGTTCGGCAGCCCGGAGACTACGACCGGTGGCAATGCCTTGAAATTCTATGCTTCCGTTCGCCTGGACATCCGCCGGATTGGCGCGTTGAAGGATAAGGATGAGGTGATCGGAAATCATACGCGGGTCAAGGTCGTCAAAAATAAGGTCGCACCGCCGTTCAAGATCGTTGAATTCGATATCCTCTATGGTGAGGGGATATCCAAACTCGGTGAGCTAATCGATCTTGGGGTGCAAGCGGGTATTGTCGAGAAGTCAGGCTCTTGGTTCTCCTATGACAGCCAACGGATTGGCCAAGGCCGGGAAAACGTCCGTAATTTCCTCAAAGAGAATCCCGCGATGGCCGATGAAATCGAGCATAGAATTCGCGAGAACGCAGGGCTTCTTTCCGAGGCGATGATGACACCGCCCGACGCGAAGCCCGATGACGGTAACGATGAAGGCAGCGACGAAGAAGATGGAGTCTCCGTCGAAAGCTAACCCCCGAAAGCTAATCTCCGTGCCCCTGATGGGGGGCAGCCAGGGTAATTGACCATTTAATGTTCCGGCCCGCTTCGCAAGAGGCGGGCCGTTTCTTTTGTGAGATAGGCTCTTGTTGTTAAACACCAAGTTGCGGGAGATGGAGGCCGTGAGGCTCCCATCACCCGCGTGTCGTTCACCGGTTCCTCCGGCTTACGCCAGCGTGTCGACCGTTATACTCGGGTCGGATTGAAACGAAGAGGCAGCACTGCCGCTCTTGGCGTGCTGGACTCTTCACTTGCCGGCTCCCGTTTTACCTAACTGACCGGTGATGGCGACGCTGCCACCGGCCGCACCGGACGCACTTACGGAATCGATCATTCTGAACTCTCCTTGGTTAGGGTGAATGCGGGTTCTCCCGCTGCCACCAGTAAACCAGAGGAGCGATTAACGGACCCTCTACACCGTTTCGCGAGGGTTTGATCGAACTATATTTTGAGATTGAGAAAGCGGGCGGCATTTTCGCCCAGAATCTTCCGTTTTGCGTCAGCCGAAATCTTGGCCCTTTTTACATAACCGATCGGATCGCTTTCACCGACCGGATATCGGACCCCGCCGACTTATTGCCTTTTGTCTTTAGCCCCGCGAGGTGGCGCTTGGCGATCGCGACGGCCTCCGGCACCAGACCTTTTCCACCGCCGGAGATCGCCACCGCGAGGGTTTCGGGCACGATCACATGGGCATGGAAATCAATAACCAGCGGGCGTTTCGCTCGAGGTCTTGCGGCCATCCTCGATTACTCCTTCACTATGGGGGGACGCAAAAAAAATGGTGTCCAAACCCCTCCCGTGGCTTGGACACCATCTTACGTTTGCCTTTGCGGCGGCCTATTTTTTGATGCGATACAGACGATGATAACCAAACAGCGGCGTTTGCGGCGCCTCGATACCACCGATGTCCTTTTTCTTGAACAATCCAACGATGCCGTAGGTGAAGTAAAGGAAGGGTACCTCGACCGCTTTGACCCGTTCAAAATTGCAATGGGCTTCCTTGATCGCCGCATCACCACGGGCGCTCGTCAATTTATCGACTGCGGCATCAATCTTGGGCGAGTTTATTTTGAACTGATTACCCTTATGCTCCGAATGCATATTGGTGTTGAACAGCGTTGGATGCGCCGCCAATCCACCCAGGAAGACCCAGGAATCGACTTTGCCTTGAAGGACATTTTTGAAAATAGCACCTGGTCCAGGCCCGACTTTCTTCAAATTGACCGTGACGCCAACCTGGCGGAGCATCTGTTGGACCACTTCGGCGGTTTTAGTGAAGGCTTGGCCATGGCTCCAAATTTCGAACTCAACCGGTTTGCCGTAATCTTTCAGCAGGGCCTTAGCCTTCTCCGGATCGTAGGCCAGCTGTTGGATATTGCCGCAATGCCAGCGCCGGCTCGGATCGAAGCCCTCATTCGCGACTTCGGCCGCACCGCGTGAGATAATGCTCGCAACCTGTTTCCGATTGACCGCATGGGCGATCGCTTGGCGGACACGAACGTCGTTGAGCGGCGGTTTGCCCGCGTTGAAGTTGAGCACCCAACCCGAATATGTCCGATAGCCGGAAATGAAATCATAGTCTTTGGCCTGTTTGGCCCGACTCCATATTTCGCCGAAGCTCCAACTGACGTCGATGTCGCCGGCCTTGATTTGGTTCCAATTTGCCGAGCCTTCCGGCCCTTGCGTGACCTTGTAGAATATCTCGTCGGCGTGCTGTTCCTTAGGGTTCCAGTAATTGGGGTTGCGAATAATTGTGATCCCTTTGCCGGTTTGCCATTCCTTGATCATATACGGCCCGGCACCCACAAGTTGGCGCGGATAGTCGGGTGAATTTTCATTGGCCTTGGCGAACCCCGGCGCGTTGATCATCCAGACATATTCCGCACCCGCCATCATGGAATCGAAGGCAACGTTCGGTTCGCTGAGTTGGAACTGCACGGTGTACTTATCGACGGCAACCACCTTTTCCAACTTGGCTTTCAAGGCCGTATGGATGGAGCCTTTGAGGCGGCTTTCCAGCAGCCGGGTGAAATGGTGCACGTAGGCTTCGGACGTGAGTTCCTCGCCGTTCGAATATTTGACCCCCTAACGGAGTTTGACCGTCCAGATCTTAAAGTCGTCGCTGTGCGTTGCGCTGAGGCCCAATCGGGGGATGAGCTCACCGGTTTTTTGGTTTTTGTAAAACAGCACATCATTGACCGCATGCATGATCTGCAGCCGGCCCATATCATTCCGCGGCATTTTCATGGCGTCGAAGGCGACGAACGGGCGATTGACGTGGACGGTAAATTTACCGCCTGTTCCCGGCGGATGATCGGCGAGCGCGCTTGTCGACAAGAGCGCGGATGTCCCGAGGGCGGCAACCGCGAGGCCCGCAAAAATCGAACGGTTTAATGGCGTAAAAATGTTCTGCATCTGTATCCTCCCAATAAATCCATCTCACCCGGTGCGCGGCTTGGAACGACAAACTTCATTCTTGCGTGCTTGGATTTTGCGGTTCCGGCTGTGGATCAAATTCTCACAAAAATCATTGCCGGTTTTGGGGAATTCGTCAACCAAATGTTCTTAAAGCATGATTATCGATAGATAATAGTTATATTATGAAAGATAATTGTATCATGCGTTTCAAGGCCGCATCGCTATATTGAACGCCAAGGCAGGGGCCTAAAATCGATCACATCCGGTATAAAATTGAGATTATAAAATACGCACGATACGGTGACGAAACAGGAGGGCTGAAGATATATGGCGCAGTTAGAATTTGGGCTTTATGACACTTTTGGACAGTTCGAGATGACTGCCTCTCCGGTCGCTGCCGATGTTTATGATGCTCATATCGAAGATGCCCAGTACGCAGAATCCAAGGGCTGCAAATATTATCACATTATCGAGCATCAGAGCTCGCCGGTTGGACGCCTGAGTGCTCCTAACGTCTATCTGATGGCGCTATCCGAGCGTACCGAATCGATCCGAATGGGCGTAATGATTTATCAGCTGCCGCTTCACCATCCGATCCGCCTCGCCCAGGACTGCGCCATGTTGGATCATTTATCCCGGGGCCGCTTTGAGTTCGGCATTGGTACAGGTGTTAGCCCGCACGAGTTCTCGCGCTGGAACGTTTCGTTCGAGGACCGCAAGGAAATCAGCCTCGAGGCGATGGACGTCATCATGCAGGCCTGGACGCAAGATACGGTGACCTATGAGGGCAAGCATTTCCAGTATGACGAGGCGCTGCCTGACCCTAACCCGTTCCAATTCCCCCCCCCGCCGATTTGGTATGGCGCCCACAGTTCGGGCTCATTTGAATACGCCGCCGAAAAAAACTTCAATGTTGCACAGAATATCGACCGCGATGTTGTCATCGCCGAGAAGTTCGCGAAATGGCGGGACATGTGGAAGTCCCAAAATCACGGCGGCCCCATGCCGCGGACGTTCCTCACCCGCCATGTTCATGTCGCCGAGACGGATGAACTGGCCCACG
>JAQCKY010000290.1 GCA_027592155.1 Pseudomonadota bacterium | reverse complement strand
GCGGCGGGCCGGAGAGACGGATCATTTTTCCGCCGTCCGGGACGAGCTTTCCGCACTTCTGGCCCGGGCCGATTTTGTGCCGCCCTTTGAGCTTTATGCGGAAATTCTCGGCGCCCGCCGGGGCCGGGAGAAGCTGCTTTCCAGGCTTGGCCCAGACGCGGCGGACCCGATTGCGGAATTTTTGTCCCTCGCGCTGAGTTATGAGAAAACCCACATCCCATCCCTGGAAGGTTTCCTCTATTGGGTTGAAACGGGCGCCGTTGAGGTCAAGCGGGATCTGGAGCAGGGCACCGCCAACGCGGTTCGTGTGATGACGGTACATGGCGCGAAGGGGCTGCAGGCGCCGATTGTGTTCATGCCCGATACCATGGGGGTCCCGACCCAGGGACCGAGGTTGCTCTGGAAGACGGGCGCTGACGGGGAGGATGAGGCGGTGCTTTGGGCGCCCCGGCGCGGCCTATACGAAGAAACATGCGAGGCGGTGCGAGCGGATTACGATCTCGACCGGGACCGGGAATACCGGCGATTGCTTTACGTCGCGATGACCCGTGCGGAAGACCGGCTTTATGTTTGCGGCTGGCAAACCCAGAGAACGCCACCCGACGGGTGTTGGTATAATCTCATCCGCGAAGGCCTCGAAGGGATTGCGGAAACAATCGAGGACGAATTTCTGTCCGAGGCCGAGGAGGTCGATGAGGGGGAATTACTGCGTCTTTATGCTCCCCAGACCGCTGCCGTGGAAGAGGCGAAGGACCGTGCGGAAGAGTTATTGCAGGATCTCCCCGATTGGGCTTGGCAGATGGCGCCGGACGAGCCTGCGCCGCCGCGCCCCTTGGCGCCGTCTCTGCCGACCGAGGACGATCCCCCTGCGTCGTCGCCGCTGGCCGAGGGTGACGACCATCGCTTCAAACGCGGCAGGCTGATTCACGCTCTCCTGCAAACCGTGCCCGATCTGCCCCCGGAACAACAGGAGATCGCAGCCCGGCGGTATCTGGCTCAGCCGGGACTTGGATTATCAGACGAAGAGCAGGCGGAAATTGCGGCCGAAACGGCTGCCATCCTCAACGATTCGACATTTGCGCCGTTGTTTGGCCCGGACTCGCAGGCTGAAGTGCCGATTATCGGTACCGTTCCGGGAACCGATGGCGAGGCGGTTATTTCCGGTCAGCTCGATCGGTTGGTGGTCCGAGACGACCGGGTGTTGATTGTTGATTACAAGACGAATCGGGACCCGCCGGACACGGAAAATGACGTGCCAAAGGCCTATTTGCGGCAGTTGGCGGCCTACCGGGCCGTGCTGTCGGCGCTATTTCCGGACCGGCAAATTGACTGCGCATTGCTGTGGACAATGACCCCTCGTCTGATGGCGATTGACGGTGAATTATTGAAACGGTTCGAACCTTGACGGGAGATCAGGTGGTGCCTAGATTGCCTTCATAGTCTAAAAAAACTCATCGTTCCGGTTTTGCGGTCGCCGCAGCCGGCGGAACATGAAGAGGACAGTATGTCAAAAGCAGTTACGGATAGTTCGTTTGAGGAAGATGTCTTGAAATCCTCCGAGCCAGTGCTCGTCGATTTTTGGGCGGAATGGTGTGGCCCCTGCAAGCAGATCGGTCCTGCCGTCGAGGAAATCGGTGATGAACTTAGCGGTAAATTGACCGTCGCCAAGGTGGACATTGATGATAATCCCGAAACGCCGACAAAATACGGCGTCCGCGGTATTCCGACCTTGATGGTATTCAAAGACGGTGAAGTGATCGCGACGAAGGTTGGCGCGTTGCCGAAGAATAAGCTTAAGGAATGGGTCGAATCGGTTATTTGACCCGTCCGATAGAATTCGCGTAGACGAAACCCTGCCACTTTGGCGGGGTTTTGTTTTTTCGGATGGAGCGTAAGGCCGTGGCGGAAGATCTCTTGGGCGATATTCCCTACACTTGGGGATATTACGCCGAAATGAATCCGGCGTTCCTAAACTATATCTGCGTGTTGGGCGGTTACGCGCCACCCGATACGAACAACGAATTCACCTATTGTGAGCTAGAGCGGTTTTGAGTTTGACTGAATCATTTTTGGGATTCCCAAGAGGGTGCGAACCGTGATTCAAGATGGATGCTGGATAAGGAGGCCAGCATCCATGAGACCTTATTCTATCGATTTACGCGAGCGGGTTGTTTCGGCGGTATCGGCGGGCGAGAGTTGCCGCGCTGTTGCGGCGCGATTTGAGGTTGCGGTTTCGAGCGTGGTGAAGTGGTCGCAGCTCTACCGCCGGACCGGGGGTGTTACACCGGGTAAGATGGGCGGGCACCGGCGCCGAATTCTTGAGCCGCACCGGGCCTTCATCGTCGGCCGGATCGACCAGGAGCCGCATCTGACGTTGCATCGGTTGAGGGACGAACTGGCGGCACGGGGCATTAGCGTATCCCATAGTACGGTCTGGCTGTTTCTGCGCCGTGAAGGATTGAGCTTTAAAAAAAACTCTATTCGCTCTTGAGCAGGCGCGGGCGGACGTTGCCCGTCACCGCAACCGCTGGAAGATTTGGCAGGGCCGTTTCGATCCGCACCGGCTCGTCTTCATCGACGAGACCTGGATCCGGACCAACATGGCGCCGCTATGACTTGAGCTTCATCTAGACGTCCTGCGCCACACAGCTCCGCCAAAGTATCGGAAATTTGTTCCGGCGATTTTGATGTTGAGTCCATGGGTCGGCAGCTATCTTCTTCTAATGGCGAAAATCAAATGTACAGGCTAGGATTAATCCACCGCCTCCTGTGTGAGCAGATTAGTTTTGAGCGCCGTAACGTGAATAGGTCCAATTGAGTCTGGGTTAACGAGCAAGGATAATAAGCGAAAACAAATGAAAAACTGTAGCCGCCTAAATCCGAGCCCACGATATCGAGAGCTCATATTACTTTACGCCAAGCTCCATAGAGATGGAGATCAGGCAAATGAGTTACCGCCTGAAGAGACATTTAACGGGTATAGCCTTCGGCCTCATATCGGAACCATTGCTCAAATTGCGGCAAATTATGATGTTCACACGGTTTTGGATTACGGCTGTGGCAAGGCGCAGGGCTATGAAAATTGGGCGGGCACGCGGGACGGGAAGCCAGCCAACGGTTTAAAGGAAATCTGGGCGGTTGATGAGATTGGACTTTACGATCCCGGCTACGCGCCATATCGAACGCCGCCGACGAAAAAATTCGATCTCGTCATATCAACAGATGTCCTGGAACATTGTCCGAAAGAGGATATATCCTGGATCGTTGACGAGATATTTTCATATAGCACCAATTGTGTTTTCTGCACGGTCGCCATTTACCCAGCGAAAAAGAAACTGCCGACCGGCGAAAATGCGCATATCACCATTGAATCACCGGAATGGTGGAAGGGTGTTTTTGACCATACAGCTTCCCGACACGGGAATCGCCAATACTTCCTTGCCGTCCTCCACGGCGGGAGGGATGGCACGACTTGGTTCGAGAATTAGAGGGCTTGCCTTGCCGGTTATTTTGCTGTGGCCCATCTTTTGGAGTATCGTCCCTTATGAGCGACGAACCTGAAGACGTGTCGGCATCTAAAGAATCCGACACCGAAATTACTGACATCGACCGGGATTCGCTCCATACCTTGTCGCTCGCCTTCCTGCCTCTCCAGAACAACGGTATTCGATCCGCCCGTCTCATCAAGAATGCCGAGCTCGACAGCGTCGTGGAGATGTTCCGGGAAAAAGAAACCGGAAGCGGACAGGTCACGATTGAAACGCTCCCGCAAGTTTTCGGATGGCCCCCGGATGCGCCGTTTCCTGACCTCCCCTTGCTGACGAAACTGAGCGAGTTATTGAGCTATGATGTCTACAGCCTACGGATTGCTCTGCGGGACCTTGGCATCGACGTCAACAAAGAGAAATTCCTGAAGCTTTCTGACGCCAAGACCGAAGAACTCACGGCTTATATGAAGGCCTTCACCGAACCGCTTATCCGTCAGGTCTATGGCGGAACGGATGTCTCGGTTTCCGGTTATGACGATCTGATCGGATTGTTCCGTAATGCCGATATCGAAGATGCCCGCAAGAACCTTCAGGCGATAGCAGACCGCCTCAAGATCCCGTTAGCCGGCGTTCCAAAATTTCTCGAGGACTTCGGCGATATTTTTCTCGCGCTTTCGTATTACAAACAATGTCTGCGCGATATCGAACCTCGGCAGCACAGCCTATTGGAGTCGCTCCGGGAGCTTCGGGAAACCCGCATGTTTCACGACGATAAAACCCTGATGCAGGCTTGCGACGACGTTGAAGGGAATATGGAGCGCATGCACCGGGCCCTCGAAGCGCGGATGGAGGAGTTCGAAAGCCGGACCGCGAACCTATGGGATAATCTTTCCGCCGAGATGTTCCGCCACGTCCAGACCTTGGTCACCCGCAACCACGTCGTCGTCGGTGGCGCTCTTTGCACACTTGCCGTGAAGGTCGATGCCTGGACTCA
>JAQCKY010000289.1 GCA_027592155.1 Pseudomonadota bacterium | reverse complement strand
AAATTCCGCCGCCTGGCCTGCTACACTAATCGGAGCCAGGAGCCCGGCCAGCAAAACCCAAAATAATATTTTGCGCATTTTTCTCATGGGTCGTTGATATCTCATCGTTGACGTCGAGTGCAATAAAAGGTCGAGCGGCCCGATTGAACGATCCGACGAATACCCCCCTCAGCGGTTTCACTAATATTGCAATCGCAATCCGGGCAGGCTTCGCCCTCTCGGCCGTAAACCCCAAACTGGTGCTGAAAATACCCGAGTTCGCCATCGGGCAATTGGTAGTCGCGCAAGGTTGAGCCGCCCGCCGCAATCGCGTCATCAAGCACATTCCGGATCTCGGCCGTGAGCCGCTCAACCCGGGAGCCCTTGACGTTTTTAGCCAAGCGCCGCGGTGAGATGCCGGAGCGATACAAGCTTTCACACACATATATATTGCCGAGGCCGGCGACGACGCTCTGATCCAGCAGGGCTGCTTTTATCGGCGAGGCCCGGTCTCTCAACCGGTCGGCCAGGACCGCAGCATTAAATTCATTGCCGGTCGGATCCGGTCCGAGATCGCGGAACATCTTGTGCACCGGGAGATTTTCCTCATCGGTCAACGTCATCAGACCAAAACGCCGGGGATCGCAATAACGAACGACTGCTCCGCTGCTCAGCCGGATATCCACATGGTCATGGGGCCCGGGCTCTTTTTCTTCCGTGAGGACCGATATCCTACCGGACATGCCAAGATGGATGACGAGCACCGTGCCGTCATCAAGGATAATGGTCAGATATTTCGCCCGCCGGGCCACCTCCACGATCCGGCGCGCCGTCAGCCGCTCCGCGAACTTTTCGGGGAAGGGAATCCGCAGATTGGGCCTTCGAACGATAACGTGGGTGATCGTTTGGCCCTGCAAAGCGGGGAGAAGTCCACGGCGAATGGTTTCAACTTCGGGGAGTTCCGGCATGGTTTACATCGTAGCGGTTTGAAAGCGCTTGGGCTATGGTCTGGCCGAGAAAATAGGAAACCGGAACGCCCTCGACCATGAGCGCTGAAGACACGACCCATTTTGGCTACCGTGAGGTACCCGAAGATGAAAAATCCGGCCTCGTCGGCGCCGTATTCGATAGCGTCGCCAGCCGCTATGACCTGATGAACGATTTGATGAGTGTCGGGATTCACCGGCTTTGGAAGATCGCTTTGATGGATTGGCTGAAACCCCGCCCGGACATGCAGCTGTTAGATGTCGGCGGCGGCACCGGCGATATCGCCTTCCAGTTTCTCGAACGCGGCGGGCGGGACGTCACCGTCTGCGACCGCAATGCCCAGATGTTATCTCATGGCAGGGACCGCGCCATTGACAAGGGACTATTCCATTCGCCGATCGCCGGTTCAGGCCGGGGACCGATCTGGGTCTGCGGCGACGCCGAGGAACTGCCTATGGCAGATAATTCGGTGGATGCTTATGTCACCGGCTTTTGCCTCCGTAACGTTACCCGGATCGACAAAGCCCTTTTCGAAGCGCGGCGGGTTCTCCGGCCCGGCGGGCGGTATTTGTGCTTGGAGTTCAGCCATATTGCTGTCCCGGCGCTCGAGGCCGCTTACGACGCCTATTCCTTTCGGGTTCTCCCCGCATTGGGGCAGTTGGTCGCGGGTGACCGGGAAGCCTACCAGTATCTGGCCGAGAGCATCCGGCAATTTCCCAACCAAGCAGCGCTGGTCGAAAAAATCGAAACGGCGGGTCTGTCTCAGGTGAGTTACAGAAACCTCAGTGGAGGCATCGTCGCCCTGCACAGTGCCTGGCGTATTTGACGATGCTGGAGAGTTTCAGGGGGGTTGCGCAAGGCTTTAGCATACTGCGCGGATTATCCCGCCACGATGCGCTGTTCCCCTTCGAGCAATTACCGTTTTCCCGACCGTTGATATTTGTCGGCCGGATCTTGGGGGGGCGGCCTCTACCTGGCGACGGACGGCCCGGTCAGCGGCTTGCTACGGCGCTCCAGGAATTTGGCCCCAGCTTCATCAAGCTCGGCCAAGCGCTGTCGACCCGATCCGATCTCCTAGGCGAAGAAGTTGCCGATGATCTCTCCGAGCTTCAGGACCATCTTCCACCGTACAGCGCCGTCGACGCCCGCCGTATTATCGAGGAAGAACTCGGAGAACCCTTGGATACCATGTTTCAAGAGTTCTCCAATGAACCGGTGGCCGCGGCCTCGATCGCCCAAGTCCATTTTGCTGTGACCACCGAGGGTGACCCGGTTGCGGTGAAAATTCTCCGACCCGGGATCGAGAAGGCTTTTGCCAAGGATATTGCATTCTTCAGCTGGGTAGCCCGGCTCGTTGAACGCACCCGGCCCGACCTTCGCCGCCTCAAACCGGTCGAGGTCATTGAAACATTTAGGGAATCCGTCCGCATGGAGATGGATCTCCGTCTCGAAGCGGCGGCGGCTCAGGAGTTGGGTGAGAATTTCGCCGATGACCCGACATTTCATGTACCGTCGGTCGATTGGCGGCGCACCGCCCGGCGCGTGATGACGGTGGCGCGTATCGAGGGCATTCCCATCGATGAGCGTGATGCCCTTATCGAAGCGGGACACGACCCGGACGCCATCCTGCACAGCGCGGCCTCGGCATTCTTCAACCAGGTATTCCGGGACGGCTTTTTCCATGCCGACCAGCATCCCGGCAATCTGTTCGTCCAGGCGGACGGCAGCGTCGCCGCCGTCGATTTCGGGATCATGGGACAGCTCGACCGGGCGTCCCGCCGTTATCTTGGGGAAATGCTGATTTCCTTTTTGATGCGCGACTACAAACGTGTTGCCGAAATCCACTTCGAGGCCGGTTTTGTTCCAGCCCATAAATCGGTCCACAGCTTTACCCAGGCCTGTCGCGCGATTGCCGAGCCCATACTGGATAAACCCCAAAACGAGATCTCCATCGCGCGGCTTTTGGCTCACCTATTCCAGGTCACCGAAACCTTCGAAATGGAAACCCAGCCCCAGCTTCTTTTGCTTCAGAAAACCATGCTGGTTGCCGAAGGTGTCGGGCGCAAACTATGTCCCGACATCAATATGTGGTTCCTCGTCCAACCGCTGATCGAGGAATGGGTGATGGATAATCTCGGCCCCGAAGCCCGCATCGCCGAGACGGTGGAACAGGTCACAGATAGCTTGGTGCGCATCCCCAAACTCGTCGCCGATGTCGAGCAAAGAGCCGCCGAGGTTCGACAAGGCGGGCTGAAGCTTCATCCCGAAACGGTCCGCCAAATGACCAATCCCGACGGACGGCGGCAGGGTATCCCGACGCGCTATCTGTTCGGAGTCATCATCGTCTTATTGCTGGCGCTGGTTCTGATCTGATCCCGGCAACGGAGGCGCGGCATGGTGCCAATGCTATTGCCAAATTTCTTCGTAAATAGTAGAGTTATTACAATATTCTCTCGTATTTTACGCGGAATACCAAATGTATAGTGGTAAAAGGGTCCTGCTCATCGTAGCAGGCGGAATTGCGGCTTATAAGTCGTTGGAAGTTATCCGTACTCTCCGGACAAGCGGCATTGCCGTGCGGTGTATCCTGACCCGTGCCGGCGCCCAATTTGTTACACCGCTCTCGCTCTCCAGCCTGAGCGAGGACAAGGTATTCGAGGACATATTCTCCCTAACCGACGAAAGCGAAATGGGTCATATCGAATTGTCACGGGACGCAGACCTGTTAGCCGTCGTCCCGGCAACAGCTGACATCTTGGCCAAAATGCGGGCCGGGATTGCCGACGACCTGGCCACAACGGCATTGCTGGCCACCGATAAACCGGTCCTCGCCGCCCCGGCGATGAATGTCCGAATGTGGGAACATGCGGCGACCCAGGACAATATTGAGGCGCTACGAGCTCGCGGCATCCATTTCGTCGGTCCCAATGAAGGCGACATGGCCTGCGGTGAGTTTGGTATGGGAAGGATGGCGGAGCCCGCCGAGATCGCGGAGGCGATCCAAGGTTTTTTTAACCGGTCAAATAGGCTCGTCGGTAAACGCGCCGTCGTGACCAGCGGCCCGACCCACGAAGCCATCGATCCCGTCCGCTATATTGCCAATCATTCGTCCGGCCGTCAGGGCCATGCCATTGCCCGCGCCCTCGCCGCGCAAGGGGCAGAAACAATCTTGATTACCGGCCCGACCGCCTTGCCCGACCCCGACGGGGTCGATGTCCGGCGGGTGAAAAGCGCCGCTGAGATGCTCGCTGCTTGTGAGCAGGCTCTGCCCGCCGACATCGTGGTCTGCGCGGCAGCCGTTGGTGACTGGCGGGTATCATCTCCTCAAGCCAGCAAAATCAAAAAGAATGGTGCCGCGCCAACATTGGAGTTGGTTGAAAATCCCGACATTTTGGCAACCCTCAGCCAGCGCAAAAATAACCGCCCCGCTCTCGTTATTGGCTTTGCCGCCGAGACGGAAGCCGTTGCCGATCAAGCCGGCGCCAAGCGCCTCAAAAAGGGATGCGATTGGATCCTTGCCAATGACG
>JAQCKY010000288.1 GCA_027592155.1 Pseudomonadota bacterium | reverse complement strand
GCGCCCCGCCCTCCTCCCGGGGCACGACATGCGGGCCCTCGAAACCTGCTTCAAGATTGAGGATGCTCTCAAAATGATCCGTGAGATGGCGGCGGTCACACCGGAAGGCGAACTTTTGAGCGCAATTGGCGGCATCCATCCCGATCAGTTCGATGAAAAACGTTATCCGACCAAAGAAGAGCTAAACGACGCCGCACCCCGGCACCCCGTCTATCTGTCGATCTCAAACTGGGGCCCGGGAGCCACCAACAGTTTGGCCGAAACCCTGTTGAAACTGCACGGCGTGCCTGTCGGCAGCAATGGCATCGTCGCTAAGGGCAAGGACACCGTGTCCGCCTGGGAAGCATTGAGTGCCCTGCACAGCTATGCCGACACCATGCGCCAAACGACGGCGCAGATGAACTGGGCGGTGAGCCTCGGCCTCACCAATGTTTTTGATATGGGCGGCACCATCCCGGCCGGAGGATGGCTTGATCCGGCGACAGGTTATAACCCGATCTTGGAGCTGATGCGCGCGGACAACGTGCAGATGCGCATCCGCGTTTTCCTCCCCGTCCTCGATACCGACGCCAAACTGCCTGACCTCACGGCGCGGCTCGACAACACCTTCCGGGAATTCGGCAATGACATTGTCCGCGTTGTCGGTGTCAGTGAATGGCTGATCCCCAATAAATTACAACGTGAACAGCCCTTGCCCGATTTCTATACAGACTCGGTTCGCAAGGTCGCCGAACGGGGCTGGATCTATAAACAACACTTGGTCAGCCTGGCAGAGCAAAAAGCCCATCTTGATGTCTGGGAGGCGGTCAACAAGGACTTCCCCATCGCCGATCTCCATTGGTCGATGGATCATTGTTATGGCCTCGACCAGGAAACCCTCAACCGGGCCATCGATCTCGGTGTCGGCATAAGCTCCCACAGCTCCAATTACCTGGAGGGATACCTACGCCCGCCTGGCAACCCACCCTTCCGAATGATTTGGGATTCCGGCGTGATCATGGGAGGCGGTTCGGACGGCGCGCGTATTTCGGTGATGAACCCGTGGGTCATGCTCTACTACGCCGTGACCGGCAAAAACCACAACGGCGACATGATCAATCCCGGTCAATGCCTGACCCGGCAAGAGATCCTCAAAATTTGGACTCATACCCAAGGCTGGTTCTGCAAGGAAGAAGATCGCATGGGCGCCATCGAAGTCGGCAAATTCGGCGACGTCGTGGTTCTCAGCGATGATTATTTCGATGCGGCAGCGGTCTCCGACGACGACATCCGGCATCTGTCCTCGGTTCTTACCGTCGTTGATGGCAAGGTCGTTCATGACAACGGCGTTCTAAACGCCGCCTGAGGAACAATCGACATCAAGTCTTCATACCATCTTCTCGGCGTCCTGGCCGGCCTTGGAGCACTCGTGACGACCGCCGCAATGCTGTTGGCGGCGCGGTTCAATACGGGGACCGAGGCCCTTACGATCTATGATCTGGCGGGGTTGCGGCATGGCGTGGCGTTCCTCTGCGCATTACCGATTATCCTCATGAGCCGTCCATGGGGGCTTTCCCTAAACCGCCATATATTTTTGGCCTTTTTCGGGGGCGTCCCCTTCATCATTTCGATCTTCGCAGGCCTCAGTTATGTTCCAGCGACCCATGGATCGACGGCATTCAGTGGCTCTCTGCCCATCATGGCGGTCTTGGTGAGTTGGATTTGGTTGCGCGAACGGCCGGGTGCAGGACAAGCCATCGGGATATTCCTCGCCGTCGCCGGATTGGTGATGGTGGGCTGGAGCGGTATGGCCAACGCCAGTACCACCAAGCCTTTCCCCTGGTGGGGACTATTGTTCTTCAGTCTCGCTGCCCTTTTGATTTCGGTTTGGTACGGCGGCATACGGACATGGCAGATCCCGATGGGACAAACCATTGTCGGGCTGCTGACGCTGAATGCCGTGATCTATGTACCGATCTGGTTGCTGTTCCTGCCAAGCGGCCTATCAACAGCACCCTGGAGCGAAATTCTATTACAGGCCGTGGTGCATGGTTTATTCGGCGCGTTCATCGCGATTTTCTTTCATTCTTATGCAGCGCGAACCATGGGACCGACCCGACAGGCGGCGATGCTGTCCGGCGGCCCGGCGCTGGTCACGATCCTGGCAATTCCGCTGTTGGGTGAAATTCCTACAATGCTGGCCATCGCCGGTGTGGCCGTTACGACAATCGGCATTCTGATGACGATCTTTTTACGCTCGGTATCGCTGCCAAAGGCTCCTACCACTTGACGCCGGGCCCTAAATTTCTAACGTTGCGATACACTTAATCATCAACCAGGAGGCCAAAAATGGCTGATGCAACGGGAAGACCCTCATATGAGGAACGCCGGGCTCTCGCCGTCAAGATCTCGGATATAACGGCCGAAGAGTTCGACGCTCTTCAAGATTTCTATAAAGAGCGCCGCAAGACGGTGCTCAATGTCGGCGACGACGCTCCCGACTTCACCGCCGATTATCTCAAGCGTGGTCGCAAGCGCACCGGCGAAACCATGCAATTGTCGGAAATGAAGGGGAAGCCGGTCGGGATTATCTTCGGCTCCTACACGTGACCCCCCTTTCGTAAACAGGCCGTGCGCCTGAACGAACTCTACAAGAAGTACAAAGACCAGATCGAATTTCGCTGTATCTATATCCGCGAAGCCCATCCCGATAACGGCTGGCGGGGACCGGCAAATTTAGAAGACGATATCCATTATCTGGAACCGACAACCGACGATGAGCGGACCGATGTAGCCGCCGTATGCCAGGTTAACCTAGATCTGCAGATGCCGATGCTGGTCGATGCCATCGATAACGACATCGAAGAGAAATACATCGCGCTGCCGATGCGTCTCTACCTTGTCGACCGGGACGGCAAACTCGCCTATTGCGGTGACCCCGGACCGTTTGGGTTTGATTGCGATAGCTGGGAAGAAGCCATCAAAGGCCAACTCGCGTCTTGAGGAAAAATCGTGACAGCACCATACCAAATACGACTGGGGGGCTACGGCCCCCCTTCTACCACCCATAGCCGGGGTTTGAAGATTATCGGCGACGAATTGGAAGCCCAGTTCGGCGACGAAGTGGATATCAAATATATCTGGAACATCATGGATCTCGGTTACCTCGGCAAAGATACGCTGTGGATGGCCGAACACGGCATTCTGACCATGGTCTATCAGTCGACCAGCTATCTCACCGACCGGGTGCCCGAGTTAGGGTTCGTCGATCTGCCGTTTTTGTTTCGGGACAATCAACAGGCTCGCGCCGCGATGGACGGCAGACTGGGCCGGCATCTCAACAAATGCATCGAGGACCGGGTGAATTATAAGATGCTCGGTTATTTTGAGAACGGCTACCGCCAAATATCGAACCGGCTTCGCCCGATCCATAAACCATCGGACATGGAGGGCATGCGCACCCGCGTCCTTCCCAGTAAGATCCAGGCCCGCACGTTTGAGCTATTTGGCGCCATCCCGCTGATGATCGATCTGACCGAAGCGATCGAAGGCGTCGTCAACGGCACCTTGGATGCGCAGGAAAATCCTTTTGCCAATACAGTGACGTATGGGGTGCCGGAATTTCATCCCTATCACACGCTCAGTAATCATTTCTATATCTCGCGTGGGCTCTATGCCAATCGCGATGCCTTTGAAGCATTCCCGAAGCCGCTCCAAGTTGCGTTCCAGGCCGCCGTTGACAAGGCAACGTTGGTGCAGCGCGACTTGGCACTTGCCGAGGAGGATATCGCCCGTCAGGCCATCCTCGATGCGGGCTGCGAAATCAACGTTCTGACCGATGAGGAACGCCAACTGTTCATTGACGCGGTAAAACCGCTCCACGACGAGGCCCGGCAAACCTTTGGCGATGAGATGTTCGACATGCTGGCCGAGGCTTAAATTACCGCCGTCACGTCGATCTCGACCAACGCGCCGTCGGTCAGCAACGCCTCGACCCCGACGCAGGTGCTCGTTGCCGATCCTCCGTCGCCATAAAAATCATTCATGGCCTTGGCGACCGCGGCGCGATGCTCCTGTTTCATACCGACGATGAAAATTCGTTGGCGGACAACATGGGCCGGCGTGGCGCCGACCGTCTCCAGCGCGTCCCGGATTGTTCCGAAGATATAGGCCATTTGCGCCCCAAGATCGCCAGCGCCCATCAGTTTTCCATCCTTAGTCGCGGCCAGAAGCCCCGATAGATGGACCGTTCGCCCGCCCTCGGTAACGATCAGATTGGTAAAATGGGGCTTGTTGTGTAGGAATTCGGGACGATGCCGCTCGATCGTTATTTCTGCGTTGGCCATTGAACTCTCCGGTAATTGGCTGATATCAGTAACCAGTCTATCAAGCCCGGGAGGAAACGCACCATGGCAGATACTGCAACAGCAACAGAACGTCCGCAAAAACGAAAACGTCCACCGCCCCGTTCCGTAACGGTCGAGCAGGTCGAGCAAGTTACCTCGCGGCTGAAACGTGTCACCCTTGGTGGAGACGAA
>JAQCKY010000287.1 GCA_027592155.1 Pseudomonadota bacterium | reverse complement strand
CGCATGGGCACGGCAAAAGCGGCCAACAGCGGCATGCAACTCAGCATGTAATTCTGAAAATACAGGCGGCCACCAATTACCGGTGGCCGCCTGAAATTTCCATCGAGATCTAAGACAAAATCAATTTAGCCCTTCTGGCACTTATGAATTCCCTTATCCTCACAGCTGTTCTGCTTCTCCTTCTGACCGGCGCCTATCAGTTCGGACGAAAATGGGCGCTCTCAAGCGCCGGCGGCGACAGCCGCAATCTCCATTCCCTGCCCGGTTACCATGGCGCCTATGTGGGGCTCTGGTGCGCCGTTCCCGCCCTCGTTATCGGTGTTCTCTGGTTTGCCCTAGAGGGTCAGGTCTTGAATGGAATGCTGATCGCGCAAATGACGGCCGAACAACAGCAACTTGCCCCCTCGTCTCTGGAATTGCTCCTCAATGACATTCGCAATATCGCGCTCGGCGGATTTCAGGGCAACAACCCCGATCCTCAGAAGCTCGCACTCGCCGAGCGTTTCAATGAGCTTCAACGGTTGAGCACATTAGGCCTGGCGGCACTGGCGGCCGTGATGGGCATTGGCGGAATACTCTACTCGACGCGCCGTATTTCTCCTCGCATGCGGGCCCGGCAGACCGTCGAGAAGGTGGTGCGCATTATCTTCATTATTTGCTCCGTCATCGCCGTACTCACCACCATCGGCATCGTTCTCTCGCTGGTGTTTGAGGCCCTACGGTTTTTCGCCAAAGTCTCGTTCATCGAATTCCTGTTTGGACTTAAATGGAGCCCTCAAACCGCCTTACGCGCGGACCAGGTCGGCGCCTTGGGAACTTTCGGCGCGATCCCGGTTTTCGCAGGAACCCTTCTCATCACGGCAATCTCCATGGTGGTTGCGGTGCCCATTGGGCTGCTTTCCGCCATCTATATGGCGGAATATGCATCCCCCAGGGTCCGCAATTGGGTGAAGCCGCTTTTGGAAATTCTCGCCGGCGTGCCGACCGTTGTGTACGGATTTTTTGCCGCTTTGACGGTCGGCCCCTATCTTCGCGGTTTCGGCGAATCCATCGGCCTGGATGTCGCTTCCGAAAGCGCCCTCGCCGCTGGGTTGGTCATGGGAATTATGATTATTCCCTTTGTTTCCTCCCTTTCCGACGACGTCATCAACGCCGTTCCCCAGGCGCTGCGGGATGGCTCCTACGCCATGGGCGCGACCAAATCGGAAACCGTCAAACAAGTCGTCATTCCGGCAGCATTACCGGGTATCGTCGGGAGCGTCTTGCTGGCCGTGAGCCGCGCCATCGGCGAAACGATGATCGTGGTTATGGCGGCAGGCCTGTCCGCGAATTTGACGGCTAATCCGTTCGAAGCGGTCACCACGGTTACTGTCCAAATCGTCACCCTCTTGGTGGGCGATCAGGAGTTCGACAGTGCGAAAACCCTGGCGGCGTTCGCGCTCGGTCTGGTGCTTTTTCTGGTTACCCTCGTGCTCAACATTATCGCGCTCACCGTGGTCCGAAAATACCGGAACAAATATGACTGATACGACTTTCGATATATCCCAGGTCAAACCGGACCTCTCCGCGAAACGAATCGCCAAGCGGTATGCGTCTGAGCGTCGGTTTAAGCTTTATGGCCAGGTGGCGATATTAATCGCCCTGGCCATGCTGGCGCTTTTGATGGGGACGATTATCGCCAAGGGATACACGGCCTTTACCCAAACCCACATCGCCGTCGATGTTAATTTATCTAAAGAATCCATCGACCCGAATGGAACAGGGGACCCGGCCGTCATCGGTGCGGCGAATTATCGTGGCATATCGAGAAGCGCAATCCGCCAGTTTTTCCCCGAAGTGTCCGGCCGGCGCGACCTTCGTGCGCTGTACCAAGTATTCAGCAATGGGATCAGTTTCGAGATAAGGGATTTGGTCCTGAAAAACCCCGAACTGATCGGCACGACCCAGCGGATTGAGCTGAGGTCGTCCGCAGACATCGATATGCTCACAAAAGGCTTTATTGACCGAAGCCAGAAACAAGAAAACCGGCGGGTCACAGACAAGCAGCTGGCCTGGTATGACAAGCTGGTTGCCGATGGCCGTGTCTCTCGGCCATTCAATACGACGTTTTTCTCCAATGCCGATAGCCGGGAACCCGAACAAGCCGGCGTTCTGGGTGCCGTCATTGGGTCCGGATTGACCCTGCTGGTCACCTTGGTCCTGGTGTTTCCAATCGGCGTTATGTCGGCAATCTATCTTGAGGAACTCGCGCCAAAGAACCGGTGGACGGATATCATCGAGGTCAATATCAACAACCTTGCCGCCGTACCGTCAATCGTCTTCGGATTGCTCGGCCTTGCCGTTCTTCTGAACTTCTTGGAATTACCCCGCTCCGTCCCCCTGGTCGGGGGCATTGTCCTGGCCTTGATGACCCTGCCCACCATCATCATCGCGGGGCGCTCGGCGATCCTGGCGGTTCCCCCCTCCATCCGCGAGGCGGCTCTCGGCGTCGGGGCCAGCCGGATGCAGGTCATATTTCATCACGTACTCCCCCTCGCGATGCCCGGCATGATGACCGGCACCATTATCGGTATGGCGCGCGCGTTGGGAGAGACGGCGCCGCTATTGATGATCGGCATGGTCGCCTTCGTCGCAACCTTACCTCAGGGAATCAATGATGCATCGACAGTGCTCCCCGTGCAGATATTCCTTTGGGCGGATGCCCCCGAACGGGCGTTCGTCGAGCGAACCTCAGCAGCGACGATGGTGCTGTTGGCATTCCTAATTCTCATGAACCTGACCGCAATTATGCTCAGGAAAAAATTTGAAAGGCGTTGGTAGTATGAACGATACTTCCGCAGCATTAGTACGCCCACCAAAAATGGAACAGGCCGTGAACGACGAATTTTCGCCGATAAAAATTTCAGCTTCCAATGTTGACGTGTTTTACGGCGACAAACAGGCGCTCAACAACATCTCGCTCGACATCGAAAAAAATCGGGTTACCTCGCTGATTGGGCCATCCGGTTGCGGGAAGTCGACTTTCCTGCGATGCATCAATCGAATGAACGACACCATTGAGACCTGCCGTGTCGAAGGATCGATCTTAATCGACGGCACGGACCTTAACGGCACGGAAATCGATCCCGTCGAACTCCGGGCCCGGGTCGGCATGGTGTTTCAGAAACCAAACCCCTTTCCCAAGTCGATCTATGACAATATTGCATACGGCCCCAAAATCCACGGCATGGCTGCCGATAAGGACACGCTGGATCAAATCGTCCAATACAGCCTGGAACGTGCCGGCTTGTGGCAAGAAGTTAAGGACCGATTGAATGAACCGGGAACCGGTCTCTCCGGCGGGCAGCAACAAAGACTTTGTATCGCGCGCGCCATTGCGGTCAGCCCCGAGGTCATCTTGATGGATGAGCCCTGCTCGGCTTTGGACCCAATTGCGACGGCACGGGTTGAGGAACTGATCGACGAGCTGAAGCAAAATTATACGATCGTCATCGTCACCCATTCCATGCAACAGGCGGCGCGCGTGTCCCAGCGTACGGCGTTCTTTCTGCTCGGTGATTTGGTGGAGTTCGGCGATACAGCGGACATCTTTACCAAACCGCAAGATGAGCGAACCCAATCTTATATAACCGGCAGGATCGGCTAAACGCCGACGGAGAGTCACAATGGCTGCGGAACATATCGTCACAGGCTACGACCAGGACCTAAGACGCCTGGAAAACATGATTACCGAGATGGGCGGATTAGCGGAAGCGCAGCTTGCCGATGCGATCAATGCCTTGATCAAGTTCGATACGGAACAGGCGACGGCCATCGTCGAGAACGATAAGCGTATCGATGCCCTTGAAAGCGAGATCGACGCCTTCACGATCAATCTGATCGCCCTTCGCCAGCCGATGGCGGATGACCTTCGGGTTGTCATCACCGGCCTCAAGATCGCGACCAATATCGAACGGATCGGCGACTACGCCAAAAATATCGCCAAGCGAACCCTCACCTTGGCGAGCACGCCGACGATCGGCGGCTCCATCAATACCATCGCCCGGATGGCGGGGATGGTGCAGAACATGATCAAGGATGTGCTCGATGCCTATGTTGCGCGGGATGCGGACAAAGCCGATGCCGTTCGATTACGGGACCTCGAGGTCGATCAGCTTTATGCCAGTCTGTTTCGGGAACTGCTCACTTATATGATGGAAGATCCCCGCAAGATTGGTCGCTGCACACATCTGTTGTTTATCGCCAAAAATCTGGAGCGGACCGGCGACCATATCACTAGTATCGCCGAACGTATCCATTTCATGGTCCATGGCACGATGCCGCTAGACGAAAGACCGAAAAGCGATACATCGGTCTATACGATGGTCGGACCGGAATCATAACAAGAAGAGGCCAGTAACAATTGGAACCCTTTGTTCTTATCGTTGAAGACGAACCGCCTCTCGTCGAGCTGCTCAAATATAATCTTGAAAGCGACGGGTTTCGGACGGCGGTTGCCGGTGACGGCGAAGAAGCCCTGC
>JAQCKY010000286.1 GCA_027592155.1 Pseudomonadota bacterium | reverse complement strand
ATTCATGAGGGAACTCATGCGGAACAAGATGAACGTGCGGATCGGTACCGGCACCAAATTCCCCGGGACGACCGGAAACTGAAACAACTGGTAAGCGCGGGTAAGGGGGACTCTCAAGAGGCAATGAAACTAAAGGGTGAAATTAAGGCCAAAAATCATTACCTGGAGAGATGGTATCGCGGTGTAAAGAAGCCGCAGGGTTGGATTCAGGATATCCGTTTCGAATGCGAGGCAACCATAAACGAGATCAAAGCGCTGCAGGCTCTTGGCGGCGCACCCGATATGATGAAAGATTCCGGATATATCCGTGTTTGTCCGGATGCTCAGCGTATGCTCGTCCGTTGGCGGGACCAACGTTTCAAAAACCGCGGGCGGCAGTAAACCAGGCCCCCCGCTTAACTTGCGGGAATTGCTCTGCTGTGGCACAACGCGCGCAATCCTCCTTAACTTCCAATGAGCTGAATTATGACAATTAAGCCGGTCCGCAAGGCTGTCTTTCCCGTCGCTGGGCAAGGGACGCGATTCCTGCCGGCGACAAAGGCGATGCCGAAAGAAATGTTGCCTGTCGTCGACCGACCCTTAATTCAGTACGCTGTCGATGAGGCCCGCGATGCCGGCATTGAGGAGTTCATCTTTGTAACCGGGCGTGCAAAGAGTGCGATTGAAGACCATTTTGACCGCAGCAGCGAATTGGAGCGGTCTCTCGAAGAGCGCGGAAAATTGGATGCCTTGGCGTCGATCATGGACGGGGTTCTGGAACCCGGACAAATTTCTTATACCCGGCAACAACAACCCCTCGGTTTAGGTCATGCGGTATGGTGTGCCCGGAATTTGGTGGGGGATGAGCCGTTTGCGGTTCTGCTGGCCGATGACCTGATTTTGGCCGCCCCCGGCTGCCTTAAGCAAATGGTGGAAACCTATAACCGTATTGGCGGTAACGTCGTCGCGGTCGAGGATGTGCCGAGAGAGCATACAGACCGCTATGGGATACTGGATGTCTCTAACGATGACGGAAAGATCGCCGAGGCAAAGGGGTTGGTTGAGAAACCAGCGCCTGCGGACGCGCCCTCAACGCTTTCAATAATCGGACGTTACATTTTGCAGCCGGAAGTGTTCCGCGAACTGGATCGCCAAGAAGCCGGCGTGGGCGGCGAAATTCAAATTACGGATGCGATCGCCCGCACGATCGGTGAGGTAACCTTTAACGGCCTTCGCTTTGATGGACGCCGGTTCGATTGCGGCAATCAATTAGGATTTATTGAGGCGAATATCGCCTTCGGTCTTGCCCGGGACGATATCAGTCGTGAGTTAAGGGAAGTGCTTAAGTCCTATTAACTCATAGGTGCTACTCAGTAATTCTCCGGTAATAGGAAGTTCTGTCATGGGTGATGCTCATAATTTTAATTCGACGATTCTTCGGGAATACGACATCCGGGGCATTGTCGGAGAAACGCTTTTGGAGGCCGATGCCGTCGCGATCGGGCGGGGCTTTGGGACGCTGTTGAGGCGGCGCCTCCATAAATCCCAACCCGAAGTTGCCGTTGGATTTGACGGACGAACGAGTTCACCCGTGATTGAGGCGGCCCTCATCAGGGGCTTGAATGCCAGTGGCGTCAGCGTTCGGCGGATTGGCCTTGGGCCGACGCCGATGCTCTATTTCGCGGCGCATGTGTTGGATGTGGATGGCGGCTTGATGGTGACCGGCTCGCATAATCCTTCGGAGTATAACGGCGTCAAAATGGTTTTCGATGGCCATTCGTTTTTCGGCGAAGATATCCAAGAACTGGGCCGATTGGGAAGCGCGGGTGATTTCGAGACCGGCGAAGGGAGCATTTCCGAAGAGTCGGTGTTTGACCGCTATCTCGACAGATTGTTTCAAGATTACCGCGCGGGTGCCGAGCTGACCGTCGCCTGGGATCCCGGTAACGGTGCGGCGGGTGAGGTGGTTAAGACCTTAACCAGCAGACTGCCGGGCCGCCATATCCTGATTAACGCCGATATCGATGGCGGGTTTCCGAACCATCATCCTGATCCGACAGTTGAGAAGAATTTGGCGCAACTCAAGGACGTCGTTGCAGCAGAATCCGCCGACTTAGGCGTGGCATTTGACGGTGATGGTGACCGAATTGGTGTTGTTGATTCTCAGGGCCGAGTGTTGTGGGGCGATCAGCTGATGGTGCTCTATGGCCGCGATGTGCTTTCTCGGCTCCCCGGGGCGTCGATTATTGCGGATGTGAAGGCGAGCCAGGCGTTGTTCGATGAAATCGCTCGCGCCGGTGGAGATCCCGTTATGTGGAAAACCGGACATTCTCTGATAAAGACCAAGATGGCGGAACTCAATGCTCCGCTCGCCGGTGAGATGAGCGGACATATTTTCTTCGCGGACCAGTATTATGGTTATGACGATGCCGTCTATGCGGCGATCCGGCTGCTGTCGATCCTCGGAGAATCCTCCGAGACCTTGGCAGACATGCGCGACGGGTTACCCCAGTTAATCAATACACCGGAACTAAGGTTCGACTGTCCCGAGGAGCGCAAGTTTGCGGTCATTGAGGAGGTGAGGGAGCGTCTTGCCTCGATTGACGGCATCAATGTCCATGATACCGATGGCGTTCGTGTCGTCAGTGATGACGGCTGGTGGCTTTTGCGAGCCTCCAATACCCAGTCCGTTCTCGTCGCGAGATGTGAATCTTCCGATGAAGAAGGATTGGCGCGCCTCAAAGAAATGTTAGCCGGTCAGCTTGAAAAGAGTGGCATGGAAATGCCGGCTATCGACTAAAACACGGTTAGCTTTCGGGGCTGCTTGCCATTTCAACGGCGGGTATCCGGAGTTCAAGACAATGCTTTCGTTTGGCCTTGAGCAATCGGCAGGCGCGATAGGCGTCGCGTTTTTCTATCCCGAGAATACGCGCGCGATAGAGCACCCTGTTTCGAGATTTTCGCAACGGCATGATCGAGATTTCGCCGTCGGAAAGTAAATCTGGAAGACGGCGCGATGTCGAACGTGCGGCGTCATGCGCCGGCGCCTTTGAATAAAAGGCGCCGACCTGAATTCCCCATACATTAGGCAGCTGCTTGTCGGAGGCGGTTTGGCTGGCTGAAACGGTCTTCTCCGGCAGAGCAGATTTTGGCCGGTATTGAGGTGTCTTTGGCGCCACCGGATCTGTCCGTAACGCCACCATATTTTCCCCGGCCTCACGTTGATAACTCGCGAAGGCCCGGTCCAGTAATTTCATCATCTGGCGGTCACGGCCTCTGGGTGTATTGCTGCCGAAAATCACCCCAATGAGCCGATGTCCATTTCGCGACGCAGAGGTAACCAGGTTGAAACCCGAGGCTCTGATATATCCGGTTTTGAACCCGTCGGCGCCGGTATATTTTTTTAGAACGTTATTGTGGGTCCGGTGGGTTTTGCCATCGTATTCGAACGCGCGTTGACTGAAATAATGATAATGATGGGGGAATTTGGTCAGAATCGTTCGAGCAAGAATGGACATGTCCCGCGCGGTCGACATCTGTCCGCGATGGGGCAGGCCCGACGCGTTTCGGAACGTGGTTCTCGTCATTCCAATCTTGCGCGCCTCGGCGGTCATCAGCAGGGCGAATTTTCGCTCGGACCCACCCAAAGATTCCGCGACAACGGCGGCGACGTCATTCGCGGACTTTATGACAAGAGCGCGGATCGCATCTCCGACGGCGATACTTTCACCCGCCTTCAAGCCCAGACGCGATGCCGGCTGACGTGCGGCCCGCGCTGTAACGGCCAGGCGTGTGTCCAGCCTATAGGTTCCATTATCGAGGGCATCGAATAACAGATATAAGGTCATCATCTTGGTCAATGAGGCCGGGAAATTACGCGTATCGGCGTTTACAGCGTGGCGGACAGTACCGTCCGTTGCATCGACGACGACAGCGGCATACTTCGCCTCACTCGGCGCTAAATAAGCGCTCGCCACCATGCATAGCGTGGCAATGACGGATGCTGCCCCCGTTGATCGAAAGATCTTTCTCAACCGTCGCTCCTCGTATCCCCGGTCACCCTAGATGGGTCCCATGATTTTGATGCTACAGTCAAGAGAGTTGAGATCAATTTGCTGATTGGAGCACGTGGTAAGTCCACCTTATTTCCCCTTATTTCGTCACTATATATAGGGTTTCCGTGATAAAAAACAATTAACAGTAGCCGCAAACAAGGGTTTGAATTTGATGGAGCGAGTTAGACGGATGCGGCAATGGTGTACGCTGTTGATCTTAGGCGGCCTCTTATCTGCCTGTACGTACCAGGGAGCGACGGTCGAAGGATTTGGAACCGATCATCCAATCACTCGGAAGTTTAGCTGGTTTAGCTATGTCGGGGGTGAGGATATAAGGACGGCCTGCGTCACAGGTGCCCCGGACCGCTACCGGTTCGTCTACAATGCCGTCTATAACGAGCAGGTGCGGAGTTATGACCTGGTTGCTTCCCCGGAACCGGGCCGGTTCGATTTAAAGGCCGCCGTCTCGGGCGAGGCGAATTTGTCGTCCTTCGTAA
>JAQCKY010000285.1 GCA_027592155.1 Pseudomonadota bacterium | reverse complement strand
CTGTTCGACTTATAGCCGGACAGTTGTGTCTTTCGAGCTTAAATTATCGAATGTGTCACCGTCACCGCCTGTCGTGAGTCTGAAACCGGTTTTTTGATTTGTGGCCGATGGGGTCGTTTTCCACTCCCCGACACCCGCTTTGTACAGGTCTAATAGTGCGGCCTCTGCGGATCCCGATTCCCGGTATCGTCGGCTTGCCCGTGCCAGTTCTCTGGCTGTAATCTCGCCCCCCCGCCGTTCGATCAGTTCAATCAACTGACGTTGCTGGCGTTCCTCTTCCGTCTCGCCGGTGGCGACCGTCACCCGCCGGGCTTCGTGGGCGAACCAGAGGGCGACATTGATTGCTGCTCCCATCGCATCACCGTCCACGGCGTCGGTGTTGGGGTCGGTGATGAGTTGAAACAGCAGAGCGAACCGCGCCGCGTATGCCTCAATTTTGCCGAAGTGACCTGCCAGATCATCGTCGGCCTCAGACGTCTCAACCGCGAAATGGTTGTACCAATTGATCCATAGCCGCTTGGCCGCCGGGGTCAGACCCATGAGGATCGGTTCCGGGGTGCCATCCTCATCGAAGGCAGGCGCCATCGGTATGGACAGCAGAGAACCGATCAGTCTGGAATACGATTCCTGCATCTCGTCACTCACGTCAGCATCGGTCCATACTTTTTTCCCGACGGGGGGGCGAGCCACAAGTAGCCGCGTCATCATTCCCGATTCGCGAAACTCCGGCGATGACGCCAGCCGCTCATACACTCCAGGTTGTATGGTGCCGCAGATGCTCACCGCAGCGCGGGGAACTGACGTGATACGCTTCCCGGTTTTTCGGTCCACCGTGACCGGTCCCGCTCGATGCATGGAGAGGTATGCTTGCAAGTCGCCGCCTTTGCCGCCTTTGTAGGAATTCATCGAATTCAACCACGATGCCAGTTCATCAACCGCATACAGGCAACCGCGCGGGTTTTCGGCAAGAATACTGACCAGAGCTTCCACGGTCGCGTCTGACGTGATCAGTCTCAGACAGACCGGCGGTTCAGGCTTCTTCGGGGGGTCGCCGCCTGTCCGTTTCTCCCGCTTCCACTCGGCAGATTGTTTTTCGTGAAACTGAATCAAAATATCATGCTCCCGCATTGTGGCCTTGAGTTCCGCAAAAATCTTCTGCTGGATCCGTTGCAGTGGGTCGCACGCCGCTTGCCATGCCGGAGATTTCAGTGACGATGGCGGCGCGATCGTTGCCGACCATATCACGCAAGGCTCCGACCATGACGCCTTCAGCCGTATACGTCGGCTGTTGCCCACGCATGATGCCAGTACCGCCAGAGCGGGGAGCACAACGAATGCCGGGTCGCATCCCAGCGCGGCCGCAGTCTCGATCACGAATCGCCGCAACTTCGATGGAAGTGATTTCACGGGGAACGGCTCCCAAGTGATCGGCGCGGGGAGCGGGTCGGGAGGATCGAGCCAATCAGCCGCGCCGATCATCATTTGCAGTTGATCTCGCAGGTCATCCGGCTCGGCAGCGTCGCCGTGACCGTCGAGCCAGTCGGAGATATCGCCGCCAGGTGGCAGGTCGGGGATCGTGACAATCTTCACTTTCGCGGGTGGGGTGAGATGATGCAAGATGTCAGCGACGCTCGCCGCGTATTTCTCGCCCGACTTGTCGGCGTCAGGAAATATGATACAACGTTTGCCGGACAGCGGGGACCAATCTGATTTGTCCGCCGCGTTCGCTCCGCCACTCGACGTGGTCGCAATCAGCCCGATTGATCGTGCGGCGTCAGCACATTTTTCACCCTCGACGATGATGACCTCATCGGCGTCGGGCAGGTCGGGCAGACCATACAGCGGACGCCGCGACGGCATGTGTTTCAGATGCCAACCGCCGCCGATCAGCGCGACGGGCTTGATGTCTTTTCCGCCGTCAGGTCGATTCCATCGCAGCACTGATCCGACGTGCTCACCGTCGGCGGAATAATAATCCCATTGCGCTGATATTGTTCCGAGAGTCCGCTCGTATACGGCTATCGCCGCGTCCGCCGACGGGAATGATGCTGACGGCTTGCCGTTGCTTTTCGGCTTGGCCGCGTGCCCATTTTGCGCGAACAGGTCTGCCGTCGTGAGTCCGATCGCAGCACATATTACTTGCGTCTCGCACCCCGCATGACAGCGCAGCAGCACCCGGCCATCGTCGCCAGCAGTGACCGACAATGATGGCTTATTGTCGGCGTGCGCCGGACAACACGCTTGCCAGCCATCGCCGACCGGCTTGGCGTTGTATAATTTATCGAGAACCCGTTGGAGCGGGTCGATGAGCGTGATATAATCTCGCATGTGATCTCCCTTCCCAGCCCGGACCGGCGCGCCACGCCACCGGGCATTTTTTGTTGGATTAAGAGATTCGCTGCTGATCGATGAACCGCTCAAGATCCGAGAGAGCGACTCTGACACCGCCTGAGCCGATACGGACAGCGGGAAGCTTGCCGCTCTTGATGATGCTGAATAGCGTCCGGGTACTGATCGAGAGCATCGCCGCCGCTTCGCGTTGTGATAGGAGCAGCTTCCCTTGAGGGGGGGTGGGGGTGAGAGTCGTCATCAATCGCGTCTCCATTTTCAGTCGACTGCGACGAACAGCACGCTCGTGCTGTATCATTCGTCGCGTTTCAGGCCGGAAAATGAATCGCGAGACGATCAATTCGGTAATTGAATTGATCGCAGTAACATGCGGTGGAAAGACATGGCGCAAAAGTGTTTACACCAGTGTGATGGAGCACGAATAATTTTTCGAAATTTTTTCGAACGATCAATTCCGGTCAATTAACGATCAATCGTGTTTAGATTTCAGACTCCCGAACGATCGATTTCCCGTGAGGACGATTGGCACGCGGTTGGGTTTTGTTTGTGCCGAGTTTGGAACGTGCGACCGAAAGATATGATTTCCACGAATCAATTGGGGGAACTTGATAGCTGTCGAGGTCAATCGACTGGAAACCGGGAATCGTTTTGCTGATCGTCTTGATGACCTTTTCATCGAGATCAATTCCATTATTCTCGATGTAACAATGGGCTTCTGCGTCCGTTAATTCGCTCGGTCCCTTTTCCAAACGGGCCATCACGTAGACGAAAGCGACATAGGCTTTCCGATGCGAGGGTTTCAGTGCGGGGGGCGATTCCAATACATCGCCTTCCGATTGCCCTGAAGCAGGATCGGACGTCTGCTTTTTATCAGTCTTTCCGTCGACCTGCCCCCCCCCCGTGCCATCGGGGATGAAACGGAATTCGGCATTTGGTGGGTTTAGGTTTCTCGAATGATTCTCCACCATTTTACGAAACGATTTCATTGCGAGTTCCCACTTCGCGAATGCCCTTACAAAGACGAGCTGTATTTCCTGCTCCAGATCGGGCAGCGGTTCGAGAAGTGGACGGTAGCTTGATTTCAATGGTTTGTTAGCGAGTGGAGAAGCGTTTTTCCAATCTCCTGGAAGATTCGTAAAGCCGAAACAAGTTGCTCTAGAGTTCAGACCTGGTAAATTTACCGCGAGGCTGAGGTTAAAAGAAAGTGAATACAATCGGTCATCGATCGATAGAAACCGATCCAATTTTTCTTGCGGCATTTGAGGGTTAAACTCCGCAAGAAAAATTAACTGGTCAATTAGAATTAGACTTTGCGTAAAAATATCAGACTTATATTGAAGCGGTTTCCATTCACACATCTTCATGACGGCTTTCAACGACATGGGGTCATGCAACTGATGATCAAATCCTACTTCGATCAGAAAAGCCTCATCCTTTTTCTCCAACTCAACGGAATCAGAAAATGGTACTTGATCATCAAAAATACTGTGCAGAATTATGGTCCCAGTCTTTACGCTGGTAACACTTCCCCATTTTTTCCACGCTGGGCATAATAGGATTACTTTTGAGTTGCCAGTATTAATATTCATGGCGACTGCTCCACCGCGTGACCTCCCGACAACGACATCCGGTTGAAAATTATCAAACGCAACTTGGGCAGTTTGAGTGGCTGTATCAAAATCATCAGAATCAAGAATTGGATTCTCAACACAATGCCCCTGATGACTGAGGCAAGTTACTTTAGTCCAATCTGATTCTGGATAGAGATCCTGAAGGTAGAGTATTTTCATCGAATTAACTCGTAACCGATCGAAGTCTGATCGATCCCTTTCTCATCAATTATCTACAAATTCATCACATCGAATGCACTGTTTTCCCCAGGAAACAGTACGCAGAACTGACGACAATAATCACGATTCCGACTCAGTCGTCAGCCCCAACACTTTCTCTGGTTTCGCTATTGCCTCCTCAATCTCATCGATCTCATCGATCTCGACTTCAATCTTGATCGGCTTAGCGAATCGCTCCCAATCGATATTGAATTCCTTTTCCGCTTTTTGTTTGTGTAGTCTCAGTAATCCCCGATGCTGCATCGCAAGTTTAGCTGCCTTCGCGCGGTCCACGAACTTCATCTCGATTTGTTGATAGACTATTCCGTTTTCATCGATCGCCTGTTTAATTT
>JAQCKY010000284.1 GCA_027592155.1 Pseudomonadota bacterium | reverse complement strand
GTCGCAATAACAATTTATCGCGAAGAAGGATAAACGCGACAACGGCGGTAATCGCCGGTTGGGAGGCATTGACCAGTGTCGCATTGATTGCCGTCGTAAAATTAACCGACAAAAGGAACGCAGCCTGAGGCCACACTTGGGCAATCCCCAAAAATAATAGCCAACGCCAGTTTTCTTTGATCATCGGCCATTTACGGCTCAGATCCCCGAAAACAAACGGCAGTAAAATTGCGGCCGCCGCCAAGCCTCGCCAAAAAGAGAGACCGATCGGCGGAATGATCTCATGCACACCGCGCCCGACAACCGTGCTCGCACCCCAAAGGAACGCGGCATAGGTCAGCAGAACATAGGCAAGAGCCGGACTGGGCGAAAAGTTTTCGTGTTTACTCATTTAGGCCCAAAGGTAGCGCGGAGGCCCGGCAATACCAGTCAAATCGTCACCCGAGAGCAGGTGGGTTTCAAACCCACCCCTACCCTCCAAAACCTAGAATTCTTCCTCTGTAGGGGCGGGTTTCAAACCCGTCCCAGCGGTCGCAGCCGAACGGACTTTCCCGCATCCCCGAATCCGATAAGATGGCCCCGCAACAACCAGGATAGAAATTATGGCGGAATGGACGGATTTAACGCGGGCGATCGTGCTGCCCCGGCATTGCGATCATTATGGGCACATGAATGTGCGCTATTACGCCAGCTTCTTCGACGATGCCGGCTGGCATATCCTCAACATCTGCGGAATCCAGCAGCAGGACCTCCGCGCCCGCAACATCGGCACCGTTGTCGCCAACATTTCCATCGACTTCCATCACGAAATTACAGTCTCAAACCCGTTCCTGATCCGCGGGGGCTTGCAACGCCTCGGCAGTAAAAGCTTTACCCACGTCTTACAATTGGTGAACGCCGATACCGGAACCCTGTGCGCGACCCAGACGTCGGTCGAGGTCTGTTTCGACACCGACGCCCGCAAGGCGATCCCGCTTCCCGACGATATGAAAGAGAAGCTTTCGACGATCTTACTGGAAGAAGGCTCCGACTAGGCGGCACTGCCGGACTTGTGTTTTTGCTTCCCCAACAAAACCGTCGCCATGGGCGCAAATCCCCGCTAGATACGGGCCAATGTCTTAAAATAACCACCGAACCCGCGCATGCCCCCCGCCATTTCCGCCGACCCACGCCGCCTCGCCCTCATCGGCATTTTCCTCGCCTGCCTCTCAACATCCCTTGGCGGTGCCACGGTGGCGCTGACGCGGCTCATCATTTCCGATACCGATCCGCTGTCCTTGACCTTTGTCCGTTATGGTATCGCCGCCCTGGTATTGCTCGCCTGCATGCTGCCGTTTGTAAAATGGCCACGCTTCGCCGCCCGCGATCTGCTTCCCATAACGGTGTTGGGCATCCTGATGTTCGCCGCTTTTCCGTTTTTCATGGCCCGCGCCCTTGAAGACACGACCTCTGCCCGGGGCGGCCTTCTATTCGCGACCATGCCCATCATCACGATGACGCTGGCGGGGATCTTCCGGATCGAAAAACTGAATATCTATAAAATAGCCGGTGTCGCCATCAGCATTGCCGGCGCTGTAATCGCCCTCGGCGAACGGGTCGACGACATTGCCCCCAACGCCCTTCGCGGCGACATTTTGATGTTCATCGGCATGGTCTGCGTCTCTTTCTTCAACGCATTATCGAAACCCTACCTGATGCGTTACGGCAGTCTACCGGTCACCGTCTTGACCATGTTCCAGGGCGTGACGGTGCTTCTCGTGCTGGCCATGATCTTCGGCAAGCCATTCTCCGGCTCCCTCAGTTTCGATTTGTCTGGCTGGACCGTGGTCCTACTGCTGGCCATTCCAGGTGGCGCCATCATGGTCGGCTCCTGGAACCAGGCCCTAAAACTCATCACGCCTACTCAAGCGGCCATAACGGTCGGGCTCAATCCGGTTGCCGCCATTGTGCTCGGCGCCATCCTCCTCTCCGAGCCGGTAACCTTCCGCGTCCTCAGCGGATTTATCTTGGTCGTCGTCGCGATCTTTGTTTCCAGCTTTCGCGGACAACTCGTTCAGCTGCCGGCCCCCTGAACCAACAATAGGGTACCGGCGTAATCGACCTTTCCAGTGCCCAAGACCGGGATCTTGTCCGTCACATGTAGGCTGCGGGGCATCATGATTTCGGCGATGCCATTGGCCTGGGCAAAGGCCTGAAGATCATCACGAGATGCGTCACCATGTTCAGTAACCAGTATCAACTGCTCTCCTTTACGCGCGTCGGGAATGCTGACGACCGCATGCATGAAGCCAGGCCAGAGTTCCGCCGCATAGGTCTCGACGGCGGTCAGCGAGACCATCTCTCCGGCGATTTTGGCGAAACGTTTTGCCCGGCCCAGGATGGTGACGTAACCATCGGCGTCCACATCGACGATATCGCCGGTGTCATAAAGGCCTTCTTCGGGCGGCTCCAAAACACCGGGATTCTCGGCCCTCAGATAGCCGGACATGATGTTCGGTCCAGACACGACCAACCGCCCACCCTCATCGATGCCGGGAACCGGATCGAGACGATAGCCGATGCCCGGTAGAAACCGCCCGACGCTCCCCGCCTGAAAATGCATCGGCGTGTTGACCGCAAGCACCGGCGAGGTTTCCGTCGCACCATACCCCTCCATAATCCGGAGACCGAATTTATCGCTCCAGCTGCGCCGGGTCTCCTCCTTGACCTTTTCGGCGCCGGCGAAAACATAGCGCACGGAGTAGAAATCGTAAGGATGCGCGGTCCGGCCATAGCCGCTCAAGAAAGTATCGGTGCCGAATATGATCGTCGCGTTTGTGTCATAGACGAGCGCCGGAACGATCCGGTAATGCAGCGGCGAGGGATAGAGAAAAGTTCGGATGCCCGATAACACCGGCAACAGCATGCCCCCGGTCATTCCAAAGGAATGAAAAATCGGCAGCGCATTAAATACGATATCGGTTGGGTTGAAATCGATCCGCGCCGCGAGCTGCTGCCGGTTGGCAAGCAAGTTTTCATGGCTAAGCACCACACCTTTCGGGGTGCCCTCGGAACCGGACGTAAACAAAATCACCGCGGGGTCGGTGGGTTTAACGCCGAGCGCCCTCACCTGCCGGTTAGGCCAGAACCAGCCCAAAATCCCGGCCAGTTTATCCACCAGACCAATCCGGTCTCGAATATCTTCCAGATAAACGATGTCGGCGTGGAGAGCGAGCTCCGCGATTGTGTCTTCAAGCTTTGCGGCATCGATGAAACGGCGGGACGTGACAACGGATATGATCTCCGCCGCGCCGAGCGCGGAGACCATGTTCTTTGCCCCGGTCGAAAAATTGAGCATGGCCGGTACGCGCCCCAGCGCCTGCAAACCAAAGAAACTTGCCACCGTCGCCGAGGCGTTGGGCAAAAGCAGGCCGACATGCTCCCCGGGCTTCGTGAAGGCGGCAATTTTCCGGCCCAGCACATGCGCGCCCATGATGAGCCGGTTATAGCTCAGCGGTTTCCGTTCAACATCCTCGACAATGGGCACCCGACCGCCATGAACCGACCGGGCATCGACCAATGCCTCGAACAAGGTAGTTTGGTAGTCGCAGGTCTGGAAAATCATATCGGTCATCACGTCATAAAGTTTGACGCTCGCCGCTTGCCGCCGGGCCCGGCCTTTGATTTCGGCAGGGATATCGAACCGGCGCGGTGGCAATATTGTAAGCGTGATTTTGGGAAACCGGCGCTGCCGCAGAATGCCGCCGAGCCGTGAAAAGCGGGTATATTGTGCACCGTCGATGCGGACCGGCACCAACATGGCATCCGCCTTATCTGCGATCAGCCCGGGCCCTTCGTATATTTTCATCAACGCGCCGGTAACGGTGATCCGCCCTTCGGGGAAAATGACGCAATGGCGGTCCTGCTGCACCAATCGTACCAGGCTCTTGATCGCCATCGGATTGGTCGGGTCCATGGCAAAGGCTTCGGATAAGGATAGAAACGGCTTCATCCACCATTTTTCGGCGATGCGCGTATTGACCGCGAAAAGCGGTTTGCGGGGCAGGAACACTGCGAGAAGTACAGCATCCAGAAACGAGACGTGATTGACGACGATGACCGCCCGGGGTCCGGCGTCGCGATAATGATCCAGCCCTTTTACTTCCACCCGATAGAGCAGCTTGAGTACGGATTTCAACAGCGCCTTCACGACGGCCTCGGGCACCAGTTTGATGATGTAGAACGCCACGAGCAGATTGACCGCTGCCAACCCTAAAAATATGGCCGGGATTGTCATGCCGGCGGCCAGCAGAGCGGAAATCGTCAACGCCCCGGCAACGATGAACAGCGCGTTCATAATATTATTGGCGGCAATCGTCCGGGAGCGGTGCGCCGGATCGCTTTCATGCTGCAGGATCGCATAGAGCGGCACGGAATAGAGCCCGCCCGAAATCGAGATCAGCAGAAGATCGAACAATATCCGCCAACCGGTAAATGTGGCGAGGAAATCGCTAACCCCGCCAAGCACCCCGCCGGCGGGGATCAACCCACGGGTCGCAAAGTAT
>JAQCKY010000283.1 GCA_027592155.1 Pseudomonadota bacterium | reverse complement strand
CCCCGCCGATGGCCGAAGAAACCGAAATCACCGGTCCAATTGCCGCGAAGATGAATATTTCCTCCGAGACCGAGGACGCCGACCTGTTTCTCGTGATCCGGCTTTTCACCCCCAACCTAAAAGAGATTGTTTTCCCAGGCACGTTGGATCCTCGCACACCGATTGCCCAGGGGTGATTGCGGGCGTCGCGGCGAAAGCTCGGTACGGAACGTTCGACCCTGTACCGTCCCTATTACAGCCATGACGAGGCACAGCCGATAATTCCGGGTGAGCTCTACGAACTTGATGGGGAGATATGGCCGACCTGTATCGTCGTGCCAGTCGGATATAGGATCGGGCTGACAGTCCGGGGTAAGGATTATGTCTATCCCGGAGAAGTCGATTTCCGACTCTCCAATATGAAAAATAACTTTACCGGCTGTGGACCCTTTCTCCACGATGATCCTGACGACCGGCCGCCTGAGATTTTCGGCAAAACCGTCGCTATCCATTGCTCGGCGGATCATTCGAGTTATCTGGTGCTGCCGATAATTCCCAAAAAATAGAAAAAGGGTCGGAGGGCTAGAGTTCGGCTAAGATAACACCATCAAACTATGGAGGAGGAAGACGCAATGGACACGGCAATTAAAGCGGAATGGTATGACGTCGATGATGCGGACCGGGAGTCTTATCTCGATTGGCTTCACGGCCGGCATCTGCCGGCGCTGCAATCGAGACCCGGTTATAGCTGGGTCGGTCATTATGATCGGGCACCGGACACAGGACGTGAACGCAAGGCAGGACAGCCACCGCGCGTGGAAACAGATGACCCCAATGTCGGCAAAGGATCGCAGTTCCTTGTTGTGATCGCCGCCGCCTCGCCGGATGTGTTCTTCGATCCGAATGCTTCACAGGAGGCCGATGCGGAGACAGAGGCACAATTGGCCAAACGAAAGGAATACCGTTCCGCTGTCTTTGTTGAAGAAACCAGGGTCAGTGGCCCGGACTGGTACCGGCATCTACCGGGCAGCGGAGCCCCACCGGCAATTCAACTCGGCAATTACCAGACCCGCAACGAGGCGGACGATCTGGATCTCGCCATCTGGTACCGGCAAATGAAATTGCCCCAGGTGACCCGGGCCCGGGGCTGCATCGGTGCGCGCAAGCTGGTTTCCGTCGTGGGGTGGCCAAAGCACGGCATTCTTTATGAGTTCATGGAGATGGAGCCGGGTGAGGATAACTTCGAACAGCGGTTCCGCGATGCCGGGCTCAATGAAAGATGGACCGGCCGTCACGTCTTGGAATTTGTCGTGCATGGCCCAAAGGGCCCCCATGCCGGGCGCCGCATCTGGCCACCTGTCGAGGCATAAAATTGCGGCCCCGGCGATATCGGGGCCGCAAAGTAATATGCGTGAGGGACCGACCTACCGGCGGTTGCCCGCGTCGATATGATCTTTCCAGTATTTGACGATCTTGGGGTCGGCATTGGCGAGGCGGAGAAGGGTCTTCTTCGCCGAGGCGTGGTCGACATAGTCATAGGCGAAGTCGGCGTTCTCACGGTGGCCGAATACACGTCTCTACCGGGATGGAAACGGCTGGCATATCGTCTCTACCGTACGCCGGCCGTAATCCTGGGCGTCGGGCCATTCTACGTGTTCGCCATCAAACACCGCCTACCCTTGGACTTGATCCGACGCCATCCGAGTCTGCTGATCAGCATCATGGTTACCAACCTCGGCATTGGCGGCGCGATGGCCGTAATGGCCGTCGCTTTCGGCTTTATCGACCTGTTGATGGTTCAGTTGCCTGTCGTGCTGCTCTCCTCCACCGCCGGCGTTTGGTTGTTCTATGTCCAGCATCAGTTCGAATTTACCTATTGGCAAAATCAGGATCGGTGGGACTTTCAGGAAGCCTCAGTGATGGCCAGCAGCTACTACGATCTGCCCCAACCGCTTCGCTGGTTTTCGGGCAATATTGGAATCCACCATATCCATCATCTTTCCTGCCGGATTCCCAATTATCGTCTCCAGGCCTGTCTGGCGGCTATACCAGCTCTCCAATCCCTCAACCGCATCGGTCTGCGCGAAAGCATTTCCGGCTTTCGTCTCGCGCTGTGGGACGAAAATGCCCAGCGTCTCGTGGGATTCAAAAATCTGCGTCGATTGCAATTAGCAGGGGCTTAGCAGGTTCCGACGATCACGTCTTGGTCAAGATGGCGTACATGTTATCGCTGGTGATCAGACGATGCATGAAGCCGGCCTGGACCTGAAATCCGCACTTCTCCGCCATCGCCTTGAGCGTTTGCGGTGTGAAATAATTCAGATGATCGGGGTAGCGGAAGCCACACCAGCGTCGACCCATAACCGCCCGATTAACCGAGCCGTAATTCGGTACCTTGATAATGGCAACGCCGCCGGGCTCAAGGGTGCGGTGGAGTTCCCGGAGAACCGGCATCGGGTGCGCTTCATGCTCCAGATAGGACCGCAACGTTGCCGCGCTGAAAAAGTTGTCCTCGAATCATTTCAGGCCGTCCAGGCTTGGCCCTCAAATAGCCCGACCGTCCCGGTTCTGAAAGTGCAAATCAGCCGATTGCGCCAGGGTCTCGGAGATCTCGATGCCGTAGGGAATAAAGCGGTCGGCCAGCCCGTCCATCTGCCGGCCGTCCCCACAGCCGAGATCGACAACCCGTCCTGGCTGCGCATGGGCGTCGACCAGATCGGGCATTTTGAGACGCGGAAAGTAATGCATGCGCGCGCGGGTAAGCTTGCTGAATTTGTAGGACAGGGGGCGGATTTCGGTCCGCCGAACTTCTTCGACCTTGGTGGTTCGCTCCCAAGCCATGGTCGAGGTCAGCGTCTCGTAAACCGGTGCCTTATCGATATAGACAAACCCGCAGTTGCGGCAGTCTCTGATTTTCCAAAACGTATGGGAGTAACGGTTGGGAGCCCCCTCATCGTTACGGCGACCGCATAACGGGCAATCCCGTTCGGTCACGGAAATGCTGCCGAAATCCTCGCTGTCGTACTCGGTGACCGATTGCTCGCCCATTTTATCGAGATCCGATTTGAATAAGTGTCGCAACCACTACCAGATTCTCGGCATGAGCACCCGCGGTATCTGTGTTGGAGTTTTTTTTGCCATATCCTGTTTGTGAGCATTGGGATCGCCCGATAGTATCCCGCCAAATCATATGAAAATTTCGAAGTACTGAGGAACAACATGGCCAGAATTGATGTCGGACGGATCACGCTGAATGTCGAGCAAACAGGCGACGGGCCTCCGTTTATTTTCGTCCCTGGCTTGGTCGGCTTGTTGAACGCCTGGCAGTACCAAATCGATTTCTTCTCAAAGCGCTATCGCTGCATTTCTTTCGATCATCGCGGCGCCGGTGAGAGCGATCGGCCGTCGTTGGATTCCTATTCCACTCAGGCAATCGCCGATGACGTCATCGCCTTGATGGATACCCTCGGCATCGAAAAGGCCCATGTTGCCGGGACCTCGACCGGTGGCGCGATCTTGCAGAATTTAGCAATCGATTACCCCGACCGTCTGCGCTGCTGCATCTTCTCTAACACCTGGACCAAAGCCGACGAATATATCATGCGTGTGCAGACTGCCCGCCGCCAGATTGCCCTGGCCGAAGGACAAGAAGCCTATGTAAAAATCAGTTCTCTGTTCACAAACGGCGCCAATCAATTTCGCTATAATCTGGACCGGGTGATGGAGGTCGAGAAACGCTCCCTCGAAACCATCGCCGAGCCAGAGGTTTTGGCCGCTCGCCTTGATATGACGATGGCTCATGACCGACTGAGCGAATTATCCTCGATCAAAAATCCGGCTTTGATCATCGGAACTCGGGACGATGCCACCGTGCCCTATTATTTCTCCGAAGACCTCCATGCGGCAATCGAGGGATCGCGTCTGATTCTCGTAGAGGAAGGCGGGCATTATTCCTTCCGCCGTCACTCCGATGAATGGAACGCATTGGTCAGCCCGTTCCTCGACGTGAGGGACGGCGCGGCAATCGGTCAGTTGGTTGAAGACATCACCAGCGACGGCGGCGGCATCGATATTCTCGTCAACAGTGCCGGTATTGCGGTGAAGGGTATTCGCACCCACGAATTGTCCGAGGCCGATTGGAACGAAGTTATTCAGGTCAATCTCACCGGCTCCTTTCTCTGTTGCCGGGCGGTCATACCGGTGATGCTGGAAAATGGTGGCGGCTCGATCATCAACATCGCCTCCATTTCGGGCCTGATCGGTCACTATCCCGGATTTCCAATGCTGACGTCGGCCTATGGGGCCTCCAAGGCGGGCATCAATGGTCTGACGTTACAGATGGCGGTCGAATACGGCGCCGACAACATACGCGCTAATGCGATTGCTCCCGGCTGGCATGGCGGCACCAACCTAGCCGAGCGCTTCAAAGGCGGGATGTCGAATGCCGAGGTGGCCCGCTTCGAGGACAGCGTGATGACCGGCACGCCCATGGGCCGGCGGGGCACACCGCAAGACCTCCAAGGCCTCGTGGTTTATCTGGCCAGCGACGCGTCATCTTATTTGACCGGCCA
>JAQCKY010000282.1 GCA_027592155.1 Pseudomonadota bacterium | reverse complement strand
AGGGCGATAAAAACGACAAGGACACGGGTCCCGACGAGAGAAGCCACGCCATCACGCCGGCAAAAATCGCCAAGCCAACGGCCAATCCTCCGATCAGCTGGGTAATCCCGCGAAATGTTCGGCCAATCGTCATATGAGCTCGGTTTCAACGGTCCCTTGACCGGCATTTATCATTCCCGCAGTGTGCGGCAAAATTGAGCTTACCGGAATGACACCTCGCATCCCAGCCTCCAGTTCGTCACACCCTCGGTGGCAAACCCTACCCGACCCGGCAAATCCCGACGCGGCGCGTACAGGCGTTGAGCGTTGGCTGGAGGCTCTTTCAGATGCCCCGCCGGCCGAAGAAGCGCTGAGCAGGGCTGAAAACGTCCTTTCCGACTCGCTCGGGCAGCAATTCTTGCATTCCATCTTTGGCAATAGCCCCTTCCTGAGCCGCTGCGCTGTTTCCGATCCACTGTTCGTTCTGGACCTATTCGAGAACGGCCCGACCGCCGCCTTTGCGGCGGTCCGGCAAAAGCTGACAGAGAATAACCAAGAAGATGGCAATAAAGAGGCGCTCGGAAGGGTGCTGAGAAAGTTGCGCAAACGCGCGGCACTCGTTATCGCCGCCGCCGACATAACCGGCGAATGGGCTTTGGAAGAGGTCACCGCCGCATTGACGGATTTTTCGACATTGGCACTTCGACGGGCCGTCCGCCTTCTCTTGCGGGAAGCCGCCGAGCGCGGCGAGATCAACCTCGCCGATCCCGCCGATCCGGAGATTAGCTCTGGGCTAATTGTGCTCGGCATGGGCAAGTTAGGCTCCCATGAGCTGAACTATTCCAGCGATATCGATCTCATTCTCTTCTACGACCCGGAAGCGGTTTCCAGCGATCGGCCGGACGAACTGCAGCAATGTTTCGTCAAGGTGGGCCGGGGGCTGGTGACATTGCTCTCCGATATTACCGAAGACGGCTATGTCGCCCGCGTTGATCTTCGACTCCGTCCCGATCCCAGCGCAACACCGGTGGCGATCTCGATTTATGCGGCGGAAACTTACTACGAAAGTCTCGGGCAGAATTGGGAGCGCGCCGCCATGATCAAGGCACGCCCTATCGCCGGCGATATCGAGGCGGGAAAAGAATTTCTGAGTTGGCTCACGCCTTTTATTTGGCGCAAATATTTGGACTTCGCTGCGATCCAAGACATTCACTCTATCAAACGTCAGATTTATGCTCAGCATGGTGGCGCCAATATCTCCATTCCCGGTCACAATATAAAACTTGGCCGCGGCGGCATCCGGGAAATCGAATTTTTTGCGCAGACCCAACAACTTATTTGGGGCGGCCGCGACCCCAGCTTAAGGATCATGGCGACTTGCGAGGCTCTCAGAGCACTCACAACAGCCGGTCACTTATCTGAAAATACGGCTCAGGAGTTAACTGAGTCCTACCATTACCTGCGCCAGCTCGAACATCGTCTGCAAATGATCGACGATCAGCAGACCCATTCAATTCCAACCAGCGATGAGGCGATTGCAGCGGTCGCCACCTTTATGGGTGCGAAATCCACTAAAGATTTCGAGGCGGAATTACAGACTCATCTCCGCTGCGTCGAAACCCACTACGCCGCCCTGTTCGAAGAGTCTCCCAGCCTCGGCGCTTCCGGCGAGATTGAAGGAAATCTGATCTTCACCGGCGTCGATGACGACCCGGAAACTCTGACCACGATAGAAGCGTTGGGCTTCAAGTCACCCAAGGTCATTTCGGCAACGGTTCGCCGCTGGCACCGGGGGCAGTATCACGCGCTCAGAAGCGACCGGACACGCCAGCTTCTGACCGAGCTTATGCCCGCCTTCCTTACCGCATTCGGATCCATGCCCAACTCTGATTTTGCTTTCTCAAAATTCGACGAAGCGCTGTCTCGCCTTCCTGCCGGCATCCAGCTTTTTGCGATGTTCCACGCCAAGCCCGAATTGCTGGCACTGGTCGCGCAAGTTATGGGCACAGCGCCACGGCTCGCCGAACATCTCGGTCAGAACCCTGCCTTGCTCGAAAGCATTCTTGAATCCGACCCCACCGAGGCCCTCCCGTCACTGGAAACACTCACCGCTGACTGCCGCACGGCCCTTTCCCGCGCCGAGATATTCGAAGATCAACTCGACGCCAGCCGGCAATGGGCCAATGACGAAAGATTTAAGATCGGCATCCGGATACTCAACAGCCGGCTTCCGTCAAACGACGCTGCGGCCGCCCTGAGCGATATCGCAGAAGCTGCGATCACAACCCTTCAGCCGAAAGTCGAGGCGGAATTCGCGCATCGGCACGGCACCGTTCGAGCCGGCGAGATAGTTATTCTCGGCATGGGAAAACTTGGCGGCCGGGAAATGACGCCGACCTCCGACCTGGATTTGGTATTCATCTATGGTCACGATTCGGATGCCGGACCGTCCGATGGCGACCGCCCGCTTGAGCCGGATCAATATTACGCCCGGCTCAGTCAGCGGATCATCAACGCCATCACCGCGCCGACGACGCAAGGCCGCCTCTACGAAGTCGATATGCGCTTGCGCCCCTCCGGCAATGCCGGACCGGTAGCATCCAGCCTCAGGGCCTTTACCCGTTACCATGAGGAAAAGGCTTGGACCTGGGAGCGCATGGCCATGACCAGGGCCCGCCTGCTCGGCCCGCCTTCGCCGCTTGCAGACAAGGTACGCGCGGTGATCAGTGCCACCCTCGGCCAGGAACGCGATGCAGAGCAACTGGTCACCGACGTCGTCGAAATGCGGGATCGCATCGACGGCGAACGCCACACTGATTTTATTTGGGAAGTAAAATTCATTCGCGGCGGGATCGTCGATATTGAATTTCTTGTCCAGTATCTGCTGCTCCGGCACGGTCATGATCATCCCGAAATCATGACCACCAATACCCGCGACGCCCTGATCCGCCTCAAAGCCGCAAAACTTCTACCGGCGGAAACCGCTGATAGTTTGCTGGACGCCTACACCCTCTGGCAGACCATCCAGGCGATGTTGCGGCTAACCATCGAAGGGTTTTTCGTACCCGAGCGGGAGCATGAAATCCCGACAGCCCTCGAAGACGCGCTCACCAAGGCCTCGGGTGAGCCGGATCTCGCCAGCCTCAAAGACCGCATGGCTCGGACGGCCGCTGAAATTTTTGAAATATATAAAACCGTCCTCACTCAAGCGGATCAAAAATGAGCCTTGATCCGCTCACCCTGTCCGATGCCGCGATATCGGTATTGGAAACCGCGCCGGCTGAGGATAAGGCGATACGGTCGCGCCAGATGGCCAAGGCTTGGCGCGAGAGGAAGATGGCAGAAATCGGCACAGGAACGCCGCCAGTACGTCCAGCGCGCCCGGCCCACCCGGAATTACTGCCGCCCCGGGACATGCCCCGCCGCAAGGCTCAAGGGGAGAAAGGCCGCATCGCCCTGATCCACGCCATTGCCCACATTGAGCTCAACGCCATCGATCTGGCCTGGGATATCATCGCCCGCTTTACGGCTGACGGACTGCCGCGCGATTTCTATGACGATTGGGTCCGCGTCGCCGATGACGAGGCCCGGCATTTTCAGATGTTGAATGGCCGGCTCGCTGACCTGGGCGGAGCCTATGGCGATCTCCCCGCTCATGACGGGCTCTGGGAAGCCGCCGAGGAAACCAAGGATGACCTGCTTCCGCGCTTAGCAATTGTGCCTATGGTTTTGGAGGCCAGAGGGCTGGATGCCACCCCCGGAACATCGGCCCGCCTGCGCAAAGCCGGTGATGACAAAAGCGCTGAGATTATGGACCAGATCGGCGCCGAAGAAGTCCGCCATGTCGCCATCGGCGTGAAATGGTTCGAGCATCTCTGCGATTCCCGGGAGATGGATCCGATCGAGACATTCCGGCGGCTCGTCTCAGAGCGGTTTAAAGGCCGCCTCAAGCCGCCCTTCGCAGATGAGGCCCGTGCCCTGGCCGGCATGAGCCCGGCCTATTATATGCCGATCGACTAGAACCGCCGTGTTCCGGTCAGCATTACTCTGTGCCAGCGTGCGCGCGTCCCTGGGTCGGAATATGCTGAATATGATCTCTCAGCAGTCTCGCTGTCCCCAAGCAGCCGAGCGCTTCGAGCTGCGTAACCAGGCCAAAAGTTTCGGTTAAGGGTCGCCGACCAAAAGGCGTATCAACTAGCGGATCTTCTAGTATCTCTTGGATAGACATATCAGTGCCCTCAAATTACATTTCTGTCGCATGACTCGCCTTGCTGGCGAAGTCTTGCACTGGATGTAATCGAGAAGCCATTTCATGCCATTCGATAAATACGGGGGGAAGTGATAGAAATTTTCTATCATTATCAAATTACGAGAGTGAAGATCCGTGCTTAGTCGATCTCGGCATCGTCGCCGGTTTTAAGAGTGCCGTCGATGCGGGCGGCAAGCGCGGCCGCGAGGAACTGATCGATATCGCCGTCCAAGACATCCTGGGTATTCGACGTCTCGCAGTCGGTGCGGGTGTCCTTGACCATTTGATAGGGCTGCAAAACATACGACCTGATCTGATGGCCCCAGCC
>JAQCKY010000281.1 GCA_027592155.1 Pseudomonadota bacterium | reverse complement strand
CGTCCGCATCGTACCCTCCCGTTGGCAAGATGCGCTGGGTAAAATCGGCCCCTTCGACGGGATTTATTTCGACACCCTGATGCCGCCGATGATCCCGTTCATGGCCGAAACCCCCACTCTGCTAAAGGATGGCGGCGTCTTCACATTTTTCCAGATGATGATCCAGTTCGACAACATCGAAGCCATGGTCAAAACCGGCCTCAGCTTCGCCCTCGAACGCATGCCGTTCGAGGAAGTGGCCGAAAACCGCTACTACCGGCTGATGGAAAAAGACGATCAAGGCCGCTTTACCGCACCGCTGCTGATCTACCGGAAATAGGGATGAAATGGGGTTAGTGTCCCCTTTTTGGTGTCCCCTTTTTGCCCTGAATTCTACTTTTCGTCGTCATTCCGGAATGACCGGAGGTCATATCCGAAATCCATGGTGCAAGCGGCACGATGGATGGATTCCGAAATAGGGTTCAAATAAGTATGGTTGTCTAATTGCGCTGATGTCACGCTCCGAGTCATTCGATGTCGAGACCGGGTTCATGGTTGTCTCCGAGGTCGGCGCATTGTTGTTTTGGCCGCCTCATGATGGTGTCGGATCACGATGAACGTCTCAGTGTCCCAGCCACGCCGTCACGGATTGATGTCTTTGCATTCCGCGCGGCAACGATACTTGCGAGATCGTTCGCCGTGGTCGTCCCGGTCAGGACGATGCGTCCCCTTTTGGGGAACTCGGTGTTTTCCTTTCCCTCTACGCTGTCTTTGGGTTCGCGTTGTAAGCCGCGCCGTCCAAGAGCATGCGGTGCAGGATCACCGCCATCTTGCGCGCCAGCGCGACGCGGGCCTTCTTGCCCCCGATCCGCTCGGCCAGTTTGTGGGCCCAGACTTTCAACGGCGGCCATGCCTTGACCCGCACCATCAGACTGTTGGCGGCCTCATATAGCAGGGCGCGGGCGACGGCGTCGCCGGCCTTCGAGATGCGTCCGCTCCAAGCGACCTCACCGGATTGGTAGCCGCGCGGCGTTAGCCCGAGATAGGCCCCGACCGATGATGAGTTGACGAACCGCGCCGGGCCATCCATGGCCGAGACGAACGCCAGCGCCGTTAGCGGCCCGACGCCGGGCATGGTTTGCAGCGTTTGGCAGCGCGGATCGGCCTTGGCGAGACGCTTGGCCTCGGTCTCCAAGGCGTCTTGCGAGGCCAGCAGGGAGCGCCGCGCCAGCAGCAACTGATCGACGGGAAGGCGCAACGCGGGAGCCTGATCGAGCAGGCGCCATACCCGCTCCTCGAACCGACCCCGCGCCACCGCGCCGACCTTCAGGCCGAAGACCCGCAGCAGGGCCCGGATCTGGTTCTCGAAGTCCCGCCTGGCCTTGGCGATCTGACGCCGCGCCAGCAAATGGGCGCGGATCACATGCGCGTCCGCCGACTTCACATAGACCTCGCGGTACCAACCGGTGCGCGCCAGCTGCGCTAGGCCCTCGGCGTCATTGGCGTCGCTCTTGTTGACCTTGCATTTGAGCACGCCCTTGGCGTGACGCGCGCAGATGCAAACGATGGGCGCACCCGCCGCCGACAGCCCGCGATACAGATGAATGCCGCAAGAGCCGGTTTCCAAAACCGCCCGAACCAGCCCCGGCGCATGGCGCGACAAGGCCGCCGCGACAACGCCCGGCTCGTTCGCCACGTCGCCGCGCCACAAAACAAGACCCGCGTCGTCACTCACGCAGATCGAAACCACTTTCAACTATACGTCCAGTCCAGCATAATGATCCATGGTCACTCTCCTTCTCAGGTTTATTGAGGCTGATCAACGTCAGACCTCGTACTTTAAACCCGGAGAGTGACCTCCATAGCGCAATTACACCGTGTCCCCGTTTGGCCCGTGGAGAGAAGGTTAGGCGGTTTCCAAGGGCGGAAATAAATATGGCGTCCCCTTAATTCCCTTAGGCGGCTTCCAGGGGCGCAAATGAATATTGCGTCCCTGTAATTCATGTGAAATCCGGGAGGCCTGTGGGATGCGCCAATGCCATGCTAAGTTTGTTCACCAATTCAGCGCCATGAGCTGTATCGAGCCGTAAAGGGAGGAGAATTTTATGATCCATGAATTGAGAATTTATCACTGCGTCCCGGGACGCCTACCGGCATTGCTGAAGCGTTTCGAGACAATTACCCTGGCAATCTGGGAGCGCCATGGCATTCGTCAGGCCGGGTTCTGGACGACAGAGATCGGGCCCTCGAACCAAGACCTTTATTATATGCTGGAATGGAAATCCCTCGCGGATCGCGAGGAGAAGTGGACCGCTTTTCAAAGTGACCCCGAATGGATCGCCAAGCGGGCCGAAACCGAAAAAGACGGCGCCATTGTCGCGACCCTGGAAAACAGATTCCTCAAGCCGACCGGTTTTTCAAGCGTCAAATAAGCCAAAACAGTACGAGAGAATTCTCTCTTGATCCGGTCCATTTTTCGGTGGGCGGGTCATATGCGCAAGATTGAGCACGGAGCGATTTCGAGAGAAGCCGGTGGGCGTTGATAAGAACCGGCTCTTACAGATTGAACGCCCCTTGCTGGGCAGCCTCCAACTCTTTCATGTTTCGATTCACATTGACCTTTTTATCGATGCTGCGGAAATCTGCCTCATTGCAGGCGTCGAGAAGATCATTCAATTGATGCGGCAGCGATATGTTAATGAAGGTTTTTGTTTTTGAGAAATATACGACCACGCTCTTTTTACGTTTTAGCAGTTCGAACACATTATTAATCGAACCTGCGCTCTTCCCATCCCATAAGACAAAGCCGAAATCGGCCTCACCGGCCATTTGGAGGTCTTTTTGGGTGTAAAAAGCGCGGCCTTTGAGGTTCGGGTCGGTTTGCACCTGTTTGACCTCCCAGTTACCGATATTGTTTCGGCACTTCGAGCCTGCGCAATAGACGTTTACATTCCGATAATCTATCTCCGAAAGGTAGATCTGCAGCGCTTTGTCAGCGCCGTTGGCGTCGCCGATGATGATCCGAAATCCCTGACCGGTCATATTCCGGATGCGGCCTCGAATGAGGTCGTTTAAGTGGCTGATCGCACGAGAACCCGATAAGAATACGGTTGTCATCTTTTGCTCCGGGTTTTCGTCATCGTTAATACGCAGATATCCGCGACACCGGCGTCATTGTACAATATCTCCGCGCAAGCTTCCAATGTTGCTCCGGACCGATACAGATCGTCCAGCAGCAATATCTTCATACCAGATATATCCTCGTCTCCAGCAATCAAAATAGCGCCTTTTAAAAGCTCTTGCCGTTCGTCGGGCGAATCCACCCCTTTCAGCTCCTCCCCGGATTTCTTATCGAGAAATCCTGGCAATACTTTCACTTCCCTGTCCTGTCCCAACGCCATGGCGATTTCGTCGACCGGCTGGAATTGGCGGTTCTTTTTGGAGGACGGGACGGGGATGATCGCGTCGAACGTCTCGATGCCGTTCAACGATTTGAGCAAGTCGATAATTTTTGGGAGCGAAGATTTATCGGACCTGTATTTCAGCTGGTATAGAAGCTCACCCATTTCGCTTCGGGTATTTTCGAACCTATCATGGCCGAAGTGGTCGACGCCAAGATACAGGCTTTCGACCGTATGCAGGTCGAAAGCCAGACCGTTTCGCCAATTTCCTTCCAATTTATATCGCATCGCGCCACACGGGTTTCTCTATCGAATACTTAAGGATACCAGATTCGAAATTCATTAGCGGTAAAATTGTGTTCAGACAGCTCGAAACCCGGATGCTTCAACGGTCGGGCTCCCATTCTTAATTACGCGCCGGGCTTCTCGCAGTTTCTCGCTCGCGAAGCCGTTTCAGGCGCTCTTCGTGGTTCGGGGGGCTATGGATTACACCGTGTCCCTTTAATTCTGCTCCTCTTAATTTTGGAAATGCTCCTACTTAAGAAATTGGAAACAACAGAATTACAACCCAAAGGGCTTGAAATGCCCAAAATAGAATTGGTACATCTTTAAATTTGCGATCAGCTATCCAGTTAAACTCCCATATCGTGCTGCCTCTTTTTCTTTTCTGGTACCATTTAAAAAATTGATAGAGTTGCAATGTAAACAACGGTAGCAATAGAAAAATTCCAGCAAACCAAAATGGAAGATAATCTAGTAGTGTCATGAGTTTACTCGAAGACGCATTTGCGTTGGGCTTAAGCCTCGGCGCTCGCTTCTTCGAGAGCGGTTGCCAAGGAGCCGCATAGGGGGACGGCTAAAAGAACGACGCCGGCGACGACGACCATGGTCGTCGATACGCTGGTGTAGTCCGCCAACAGACCATACAGCAAAGGCGCCACGACGCCGCAGACGGAGCCCAGGGTATAAATCAGGCCGTAGGCGCGGGAATGTTTTTCGCCTTCGATAAGGTCGGGCACGGTGCCGTAGATGGCCGAAGACGTGCCGTTTAAAAAGACCCCGAGAAACGGCAGGATAAAATAGGCGTAGAGGCTGGGCGTGACGATGACGAGAAGGATCAAGCCGGCCGTGGCGAATTCGGTGAGTGCTATGGTTCGGGTGACGCCGATCCGCTCAGCGATTTG
>JAQCKY010000280.1 GCA_027592155.1 Pseudomonadota bacterium | reverse complement strand
GAAATATGGCGGGTTTATTCCCGGAATTCGCCCTGGGAAAAATACGGCTGATTATTTGGATTATGTCCTCACGCGATTGACCGCTGTCGGTGCCGTATATTTGGTCCTTGTTGCCGCATTGCCGGAATTGTTGATTGCCCGTTGGCAGGTTCCGTTCTTTTTCGGCGGCACCAGTCTGCTAATCGTTGTGACCGTTACCCTCGATACGGTCGCGCAGATTCAGTCCCATTTACTTGCCCATCAATATGAAGGCCTGATCAAGAAATCGCGCCTCCGCGGCCGTCGCTCATGAACGTAATCTTGCTAGGACCACCTGGTGCCGGCAAAGGCACGCAGGCCAAACAGCTTGAGGAGGAGTTTAATCTGGTTCAGCTGTCGACCGGCGATATGTTGCGTGAAGAAGTGAAGGCGGGTTCTGAATTGGGGCAGACCGCGAAGAAGATCATGGATGCCGGCGAATTGGTTCCCGACGACCTGATCATTGCCATGATTTCGGACCGCATGGACCAGGCTGAGGGCAAGAACGGAGTTATTCTGGACGGATTCCCGAGGACCACGCCCCAGGCGGAAGCTTTGGATGCGATGCTGACGGAAAAGAATATTCAGCTTGATCACGTCATTCAGATCGAGATCGCTGAAGAGATCATCGTTGCGCGCCTGTCCGGCCGCTTTGGATGTGCCAAGTGCGGCGCAGGCTACCACGACGAATTTAAACCGACCCAGATAGAGGGGGTCTGTGATGACTGCGGATCGACGGAGTTTATCCGGCGATCCGACGACAACCCGGAGACGGTGCGAAACCGTCTTGCGGCCTATGAAAAACAAACGGCGCCCATTCTACCATATTATGCTGCTAAAGGGACGTTGCAGAAGGTTGATGGATTGGGAGAAATTGATGAAGTTTATCGTCGCGTTAAGGAGATCGTTTCCGGCGGTTCGTGAGTTGACTTGAGGTGCGGGACGCATATAATCGCGCACCTACGAATCCCCGGTTTTTTATATAAAAACCCGTTAAAGGCTTAGGAGTAGAGCTTTGGCTCGTATTGCTGGTGTCAATATACCCACGCAGAAACGCGTGGAAATCGCGCTTACAAGTATTTACGGCATCGGCCGTACCCATGCTCGCGGAATTTGCGAAAAGGCAAATATCGCGTCCGAACGTCGTGTTCATCAGATGACCGACGATGAGGTTCAGCGCATTCGCGAAATTATCGATGCGGACTATCAGGTTGAAGGTGATCTTCGCCGTGAAGTGTCGATGAATATCAAGCGGCTTATGGATCTCGGTTGCTATCGAGGTCTCAGGCATCGCAGAGGTTTGCCGGTGCATGGGCAACGGACCCATACGAACGCGCGCACGCGCAAAGGGCCGGCCAAGGCGATCGCTGGCAAGAAAAAAGTCACGAAGTAGACCACTTCGTTTACGCAGGACTAGAAATCGATGGCAAGAGCAACGACGCAGCGCACCAAGCGCCGCGAGAGAAAAAATATTACATCGGGTGTCGCCCACGTGAATGCGACGTTCAATAACACCGTGATTACCATTACCGATGCGCAAGGCAATGCGATTGCCTGGTCGTCTGCCGGTGTTCAGGGGTTTCGTGGATCGCGTAAATCCACACCCTATGCTGCACAGGTCGCGGCTGAGGATGCCGGGCGTAAGGCGATGGAGCATGGTATGAAGACCTTAGGGATTGAGGTTAAGGGGCCGGGGTCAGGTCGAGAATCAGCACTCCGTGCGCTTCAGACCGTTGGTTTCATTGTGACGTCTATTCGCGATGTAACACCGATCCCCCATAACGGTTGCAGACCCCGTAAACGCCGCAGGGTGTAGCAGGGGCCAACGAGACCGCTTCGGAGCAGTTGACCATATGGCGGTTGCCGCCGATTTCGTCTTTTAAATTTTCCACATATTCTCTTTGAGAATGAGGGGCTAGCGTGATCCAAAAGAATTGGCAGGATTTAATTAAACCGAGCAAGCTCGAAGTGCTCCCCGGGGCGTCGCCGGACCGGCGTGCCACCGTTATTGCAGAACCGTTGGAGCGCGGGTTTGGGCTTACTCTTGGTAACGCATTGCGGCGCGTTCTGTTGTCGTCACTTCAGGGCGCTGCTGTGACCGCAATTCAGATCGACGGCGTGTTGCATGAGTTTTCGTCGATTCCGGGCGTGCATGAGGACGTGACCGATATCGTTCTCAATATTAAGACCATGGGCTTGCGCATGCACAGCGATGGTCCGCGGCGCATTAGCTTGGATGGTACAGGCCCTGGGGCCGTGACGGCGGGTATGATTGATGCTGGCCATGATATCGAAGTGATGGATCCCGATCTGGTGATCTGCACGCTGGATGACAATGCTAAGATCCATATGGAACTGACCGTTGAAAACGGCAAGGGATATGTGCCCGCTGGTCAGAACAGGCCCGAGGAATCTCCGATCGGTTTGATCCCCGTCGATGCGGTCTTTTCGCCGGTTCGCAAGGTCGCCTATAAGGTTGAGAATTCCCGCGTTGGTCAAGTTACCGACTATGACAAGTTGGCCCTGGACGTGACCACGAACGGTACTGTTACGCCCGAGGACGCATTGGCGCTCGCCGGACGTATCCTGCAGGAGCAATTGCAGCTGTTCATCAACTTCGAAGAGCCTCAGCGGGCCCTTCCGGAAGAGCGTCGCGACGAACTGCCGTTCAACCGGAACCTGTTGCGGAAGGTTGATGAGCTGGAACTGTCCGTTCGGTCGGCGAATTGCCTCAAGAACGACAACATCATCTATATCGGTGACCTCGTTTTGAAGAGCGAAGCAGAAATGCTGCGGACGCCGAATTTCGGCCGCAAATCGCTCAACGAAATAAAAGAAGTACTGGCGCAAATGGGCCTCCATCTTGGTATGCAAATTCCCAATTGGCCGCCGGAGAACATTGAAGATCTGGCCAAGCGGCTTGAAGAACCCTTCTAAGAATCCCCGGGTAGCAAGGAGACATTAACGATGCGACATCGGGTAAGCGGGCGTAAGCTAAACCGCAAATCACAACACCGTAAAGCTATGTTCGCCAATATGGCGGCGTCGTTGTTGCGGCACGAACAGATTAAAACGACCTTGCCGAAAGCGAAGGAACTTCGCCGGATCGTGGATAAGATGATTACGCTGGGTAAGCGGGGTACGCTGCACACCCGCCGGCAAGCGGCATCTTTTCTGCAGGATGACGAGGTTGTGTCGAAGCTCTTCGACGGGTTGGCGGAACGCTATAAAGAACGTCCCGGCGGATATACACGGGTTTTACATGCCGGTAACCGGTATGGCGATAATGCGCCGATGGCCGTTATTGAACTCGTCGACCGTGACCCAGAAGTGAAGGGTGCCGAAGACCGCGCGCGTGTTGACGCCGAACGGGAAGACGATCCGGTTGAGCAGGAGTCTGTCGCCGCTTAACGGAACGGTACGACTCTTCACCAATATGTTCGATCAGAGGCAGCAAATTTGCTGCCTCTTTTCATTCCGGGTGATAGAATTTCGGTAAGATGATGGACTCTCCAAGAAGACACAATCTTGTAGTTCTATTTGGTCGGCGGACAGCGATTGTACTTTTGGCAATGCTGTTGATTGGCCTTACAGGACCGGCAAGCGCACAGAAGCGTATTCCGAGCTCGCAGAGTGATATTCAGCTGTCGTTCGCGCCGTTGGTTAAGCGCGTCGCGCCCGCCGTGGTTAATATATTTACGACGAAAACCGTTACGGCGCGGCGCGTTTCGCCGTTGTTCGATGATCCGTTCTTTCGTCGTTTTTTCGGTGAGAATTTTGCCGGGCCGCGACGGCAGAGAAAGGAAAACTCCCTCGGTTCCGGGGTTATCGTGCGCCCTGACGGCATGATCATCACGAATCACCACGTCATTCAGGGGGCGGATGAGATCACTGTTATTTTGGCGGACCGTCGGGAATTCAAAGCGGTCATTGTCGGCAGTGACGAGCGGACCGATCTCGCGGTTCTGCGTATTGATACCGGTGGCCGATCGCTTCCCCACCTAACTTTTCGTGATTCCGATGATCTTGAAGTCGGCGATTTGGTTCTCGCCATCGGTAATCCCTTCGGCGTTGGGCAGACGGTGACGAGCGGTATTGTCTCCGCGCTGGCGCGCACCCAAGTCGGTATTAACGATCTCAATTTCTTCATTCAGACGGATGCGGCGATTAACCCCGGTAACTCCGGCGGCGCTCTGGTGACAATGGATGGCAAGCTGGTTGGTGTGAATTCGGCGATCTATTCTCGGTCGGGCGGGTCAATCGGCATCGGTTTCGCAATCCCAGCCAATATGGTTCAGACCGTGATGACAGGTTTAACCGGCGGTCAATTGGTTCGGCCTTGGCTCGGCGGAGCGGGGCAGGCTGTCACCTCCGATATTGCAAACTCGATCGGTTTAGATCGCCCCGTCGGTGTTTTGATTAACTCCCTATATCCAAACGGCCCTGCGACGCGGGCCGGTCTTGCGATCGGGGATGTGGTGCTTGCGGTGAATGACCGTGAGGTCAATGACCCGGAGGCGCTCCGGTTCCGGATTGCGAGCCGGTTGG
>JAQCKY010000279.1 GCA_027592155.1 Pseudomonadota bacterium | reverse complement strand
TGCTGATTTATATATCAGAAACAGGCGAAAACCGCATCAAATGGTTCGGTCACTTGGGAAATGCGGGTTTAGAGATTTTGCCGAATCCTCGGCAGATCAGTTTTGGGAATCCGGTGCTGATCACCGATTTACGTATCGATTTTCAAATGGCCGCCAAAATGCCCCAGATCTGCTGCCGGACGTGATCGGAAAGACCCGGTGGGAGCTGGCGGTCGACGAAGATGATCGATCACTGTGGCGTTCCCACCGCGAAGACCTGGAAGCTCACCGCGCGTTCCGCGACTTTGTATACGCTGCCAACGGTAAGGACGGTGACGTCCGTCATATGAAGGTCAGCGGTACGCCGGTGTTCGATGACGATGGCGTATTTACCGGATATCGGGGTTCTGCGGTCGATGTCACAGCGGAGGTTAACGCGCGCCGCGAATTCGCGGATATTCGATCCAAATTCTCCACCGCACTCGAAAATATTACAGAGGGGCTGGCGGTATGGGACTCGGACGATCAATTCATCTATTGCAATAGTTTCTTCCGTTTTGTTCACCCGTGGGCGGCGGCCACCTTGCTTCCCGGCATGCGTTTTGATGACTTTGTCGGCGCGCTGGTCAAAGGCGGGTGGGGATCGAAGTCCGGAATAAGTGACAGCGAATGGGTTGAGCGTCGATTGGGGAATTTTCGGACGGCGGGAAGTGCGCTCGTTGATTCCCTCGACGGTAAATGGATACAAACCCGAACCGAAAAGCTTCGGGATGGCAGTACCGCAGTTCTGGTCTCGGATATCACAGAGCAAAAACGTCGTGAAGAAGCCCTTCGAGAGAGCGAAGAGCGGTTCCGAAAATCCTTTGAAGACGCAGCCATCGGCATGGCGATCGTCGGTCTCGAGGGGCAGCTCAGACTGGTCAATCGTGCGTTTTCCGAGATGGTCGGTTATTCCGCATCTGAACTCATCGCCAAGACAATCTCTGAGATTACCCATCCCGACGATGTCGAAGTGAGCGACAAGCTTCGGGCGAAAATTTTGAAAGGCGAACGGTCCGATCATCCCCAGGAAAAACGTTATATCCACAAAAACGGCCAGGTAATTTGGGTCTCGCTGACCGAAGCCCTCATACGCGGGGCGGATGGACAGAACCTCTACACCATTGGGCAGGTCCAAGACATTTCGGAACATAAAGAGGCGGAAGACCGGTTACGCCAAGCGCTCAAAATGGAGGCTGTCGGGCAGCTCACCGGCGGTGTGGCCCATGATTTCAATAACCTGCTGGCCTCAATCATCGGAAATCTTGAACTGGTCGCGAATAAAGTCCAAGACGACACGGTATTGCGACGCCGTATCGACCGCGCCATGCGATCGGCTAAGGCGGGTGGGGTTCTGACAAACCGGCTTCTTGCGTTCTCCCGCCGTCAGAATTTGGAACCGTGTCAGACCAATATTGGCGATCTCATAGAGAATACCCTCGATCTGTTAAATCATAGTGTCAGTGAGGCGATTGAAATCAGGACGGATTTCGCGCCGGATTTATTGCCGACGCTGGTTGATCAAAACCAACTCGAAAATGCGCTTCTCAATCTCGCGATTAACGCCCGGGACGCCATGCCAATTGGGGGGCAGTTGTCTTTCCAGGGTAGCAACGCCTGTTTGGAGCGAAGCTATTCCCGGTATTTTGGCCGAATCGATGAGGTGGAACTAATCCTAACGGATGTTGTTCTCTCTAACGGCAATAGCGGTCCGGAGATCGCCAAGGAGGCCGTAAGGCGTCGTCCAGATTTGGGCGTGTTGATGATGACCGGGTATGCCGAACAAGACGTGCTTTTAGGTAGCGGGAACAAAAGTCTGTTTCCAATACTAAAAAAACCATTTCAAATCGGTGAATTAGGAAGAGAACTTAATTCTGTGGTTGAGGGGCGCCAGGTCTAGTTATTTAGGGTTCTGGTGGCTATTGGTTACTTTCCCTCACCAATGACCGGTGTTCTCCATCGACTTCCAAGGCTCTGCCTCCGGCAAAGGATCCCCTTTTTGTAGAAGTTCGATAGAGATGTTATCGGGCGAACGCACAAAGGCCATTTTCCCTTCCCGGGGCGGCCGGTTGATTGTCACCCCACCGTCCATCAGCCTTTGGCAGGTCGCATATATGTCATCCACCTCATAGGCCAGATGACCAAAATTTCGACCTTCGCCGTATTCATCGGAATCCCAGTTGTAGGTTAATTCAACGCAAGATTCGTCCTCCCCTGTTGCCGATAGGAAGATGAGTGTGAACCGGCCCGCCTCGGACTCCCGTCGGCGGACTTCCTTCAGCCCGAGCTTGTTGCAATAGAAATCCAACGACGCATCCACGTCGGTTATACGAACCATGGTATGAAGATATTTCATCTATCGGCACCTCGTGTTTGGGGTTGGTATGATTTGACTGTTCCGGGTCGGGTCCGTCAACACCAATCCATCCCGGAGGGTTTCAGGTTGCTTGTGAAGGCTTCGCTGTTTAGGCAAACTGCGCCGAATTTATTTCATACAGGAGGAGACGACGGTGGGTGCCTATAAATTATTGAGCTATGAGAGTGACGGCGGTCGTCCCGCCGGTATGTTGGTCGGGGACAAGGTTTATGACGTTGGCGCAGAGTTTAAGGCTGCCGGGGTCAATATTCCGGCTGGCACGACCTACGGTCTGCTCCAGCGTTGGGATGAGAGCCGCGCGGCATTGGAAAAAGCGGCTGATGCGCCCGCGACGGAGGGGAAAAATCTCAAAGACGTAAATCTATTGGCACCCTTTCCCCATCCGGGAACAATCTATTGCGCCGGTGCGAATTACTATGACCATGCCAAGGAAATGACTGGCAAAGATCTCGACCGTACAGGTGTCGAGCCGCTGTTTTTTCTCAAGGCTCATTCTTCCATCGTCGGACCGGGTGACGAGGTCAAGATTTGCACTGATTATTCCCAAAAATATGATTGGGAAGTCGAAATCGCGATGATTATCGGCAAGACGGGCCGAAAGATTTCGATGGATGACGCACTGAGCCATGTTGCCGGCTATACGATCATGAACGACCTATCCGCTCGTGACCGGGGAAGCCGTGAAGATTGGCCGTTCGGTATGGATTGGTTCCGTCACAAATCGTTCATGGATTCCGCCCCGATGGGACCCTGGATGACCCCGGCATCGGAAATTGCCGACCCGCAAAACCTTTGGCTTAAAACCGATGTCTCGGGTGAGTTGAAGCAAGATTCGAATAGCAGTCAGATGGTGTTCGACTGCCGTGAATTGATCGTTGCGCTTTCCAATCAGATTACCTTGAAACCGGGTGACATCATTGCGACCGGTACCTGCGCCGGTGTTGGAGCGTTCCAAGGCGTATTCTTGAAGCCGGGCGACACGGTCACGTTGTCTGTCCAGGGTTTGGGCGAACTTCAGAACAAGATCGTCGCGGAATAGTCTGAATACGCGGATTTATTCTGCGGCTTTTTTGCCGGCCGCCTCTTGGGGAAAGTACCACTCGAGGCGGTCCGCAAGCCCAACCACATGACCGATGATGACGAGCGTCGGTGATTTCATCGCGGCTTCGGCGACCAGCACGGGCAGGGTTCCGACGGTGCCCAGTATGCGTTGCTGATCGGCGGTTGAACCCCGATATATTGCCGCGGCGGGTAATTCGGGTGAGGCGCCGCCATCGATAAGGCTTGTGCAAATCAGGTCGATATTGGCTAATCCCATATAGATGACGAGCGTGGTCTCTTCGTCGGCGAGGTCCGCCCAATCGAAATCCAATGCCTGATCGTCGCGGCGGTGCCCGGTGATGATCCGCAGGCTCTTGGCTAATCCCCGATGGGTCAGGGGAATGCCGGCATAGGCCGCGGTAATACCCGGTACCACTTCAAACGAAATTCCGTTTTCGACCAGATGGACGGCCTCTTCACTGCCGCGTCCGAAGACAAACGGGTCTCCGCCCTTGAGACGGACGACGCGGCGACCTTTCTTTGCAAGTTCCACCAGCAATTCGTTGATCTCTTGCTGCGGCATCCCTTGTTGGCGGGATGCTTTACCGGCGAAAATCCGGGTCGCACCGGGGGCGATAAATTTCAGCACCTCGTCCGAGACAAGCCGGTCGTAGACGACAACTTCCGCCTGCTCCAACAAGCGCACGGCCTTGATGGTCAGCAAGTCAGGGTCGCCGGGCCCGGCGCCGACTAAATATACGGTCGGCGGAGTCTCCACTGTTTCGCTCATAATCTATCCCTCGCCCGCGAGGGCCCGTTCCACCAGCACACGCGCCGTATCGTTTAACCGAAGACCAAGGGCCGCCTGATGCCCTCGTTCAGACATCTTCGGCCATGTCTTACGCAGAATGTCTATCATTTTTTCCTCGGTTTGGGTTCCCGAGAAGTCAGTGAGATAGTTTTCGAGGAACACCAGGCAGATGACATCTTCCAAAGTTTGGACCTCTGGATCGGACTTCAGACGCTTTTTTTGGATTGTCGCGCTGACCCGTTCAATGGCGTCATTATCATATCCGACCGCGGCCATGATCTCTCCGGCTCGGCGGGCGGGGGAGGCCTTTAGTTCGTTCC
>JAQCKY010000278.1 GCA_027592155.1 Pseudomonadota bacterium | reverse complement strand
CGTTCCAGATTACCAGCGTGTTTCGGAAATTCACGGTGCTGGAAAACGTCGCGCTGTCGATCCAGGCGCATGCCGGCCACAGCTTCCGTTTCTGGAAACGGGCGGCGACGGATGCCGCCCTGGTCGATCCGGCGCAGAAGGTGCTCGACGATGTCGGCCTCGGCGCGCGGTCGCGCGTGCTCGCCGGCAATCTGGCCCATGGCGAGCAGCGTCAGCTGGAAATCGCGATGGCGCTGGCGACGGGCCCGAAAATGCTGCTTCTCGACGAGCCGACCGCGGGCATGGGCACGGAGGAATCGGAGAACATGCGGGCGTTCCTCAGCAAGCTCGATGGCCGCTATTCCATGCTTCTGATCGAACATGACATGGATACGGTGTTCAGCCTTGCCGACCGGGTGACGGTGCTTGTCTATGGCCGGGCCATTGCCACCGGAACCCCCGATGAAATCCGTAACAATGCAGAGGTGCGCGCGGCCTATCTTGGTGAAGACGGAGCGGGCGATGCTTGAGGTCAAGAATCTCGAAACAGCCTATGGCGAAAGCCAAGTCTTGTTCGGTATGACGTTGATCGTCAACCGAGGAGAGGTCGTGACGCTGCTGGGCCGCAACGGCATGGGGAAGACCACGACCGTGCATTCCATCATGGGCATGGTGCCGTCCAAAGCCGGATCGATTACCTTTGATGGCCGGGAAATTCGCGGTGAATCTGATTTCAAAATCGCCAAACTGGGCCTTGGGCTGGTGCCGGAAGGCCGGCAAATTTTCCCCAATTTGACCGTTCGCGAAAACCTGATTGCGACGGAGGACAACCGCACCGATTCGGATGATCCTTGGACGCTGGAAAAAATTCTTACCATGTTCCCAAGCCTGCGCGAGCGGCTCAACAATATGGGCAATCAGCTCTCCGGCGGTGAACAGCAGATGCTGGCGGTAGGCCGTGCCTTGATGACCAATCCAAAGCTGCTAATCCTCGACGAAGCGACTGAAGGACTGGCGCCCCTGATCCGCGATGAAATTTGGAAATGTTTGGAAGGCCTGAAGGCCCACGGTGAGTCCATCCTCGTGATCGACAAAAACGTCGAAACCCTGACCCGCATCGGCGACCGGCACTACATTGTCGAACGCGGCGAGGTTGTTTGGTCGGGCGATTCCAATGCCTTACGCGCGGATGAAGAGCTCAAGCACCGGTATCTAGGCGTTTAAGGGATATCTCCCACCTGTTAGGGTGACGTCAGGAACCGTCATTCAGGAGAGGACATACCATGCCAAGAATCGCAACCGTTCGCGGTGACGAAACACCCGCCCTTAATAAAATGCTCGATCAGATGAACGATAGCATGGGGTTTCCCGCCAACAGCTTTCGAACCATGGCCATTTGGCCGGAATTGGCGGAGGCCTTCGGAAATTTAGCCGCAACCGTAAACTTCTCCGGCACGGAACTTCCCGTGGAGATCAAGCGTTTGGTCAGTCACGTCGTCAGCCGCTCATCGGGCTGCCAATATTGCGCAGCCCATACCGGCTTTCAGGCAACCCGCTCCGGCGGCGTTCCTGCGGAAAAGATTGAAGCCGCCTTCGAATATGAAACCAACCCGATGTTTTCAGAAGCCGAACGTGCCGCCCTACGGGTTGCCCAAGGTGCCGCGGCGGTTCCCAATGCCGTCACCGACGAAGACTTCGACGAGCTCAAGAAACATTTTACCGACCGTCAGATCGTCGAACTTGTCGGTCAAATCTCGGTCTTTGGCTTCCTCAACCGCTGGAATGACACCATGGCGACCGAACTTGAATCGACCCCCATCAAGTACGCCGAGGAACATCTTGCGGACTCCGGTTGGGAGGTCGGCAAGCATAAGGCCACGACGGAGTAGGGCGCCTTTACCCGCGCATCAGCTTCACGGTGAACAGCCCTTGCATCAGCATAAAGAGGGAGACGAACCACAGAATAGGTTCCACATCATGGGACCGGCCAAGATAAACGGCGTGAGCGATGGCGAGAGCGATGAGCAGGAATGCGCCCGCGCGAACGATATTTAGAAGATTGATCATGATTTCCCTCAAGAGCTTTGCTGCAACGTTTAATTGCGAACGAATATAAGGTGAAATCGGGCGATATTATGGCGCTCACCAGGTAATTTTAAGATCTTCGTTAAATTTTAGCCGCTCAATTTCAACAGTCTCGCCGCGGTTCCACCGACGATCTTCTTCTTCGCCGCGGTTGTCAGCGAGCGGTTTTTGCGAACGAAGCCAATTGGATCGAGCTCGCCGATGGGATAGTCCGAACCCATGATCAAACGACCGGCGCCGACCTTTTTTGCGAGATTCGTTAACACTTCAGGGTTGTAAACGCAGGTATCGTAATAGAAGCGTTTGAAATATTCACTGGGTGGCGCGGTGATGGACTTGGCAAAACCCCGCCCGCGCCGGTAGTTGCGCTCCAGCCGTCCGTCATAGTGGGGCAAGGTGCCGCCACCGTGGGCCATGACAAAATTGAGGTCGGGGAATTTATCCATCACACCGCCGAGGATCAGCGAGGTCATCGCCATGCCTTCTTCGTAAGGCTGTCCCATGCTGTTCCAGAGGTAATAACGGGCAAGACGGGGGTCGGTGGCCCCGGCGGGGTGGATATAGATCGGCACGCCGAGCTCTTCCGCGCGCTTCCAGAAGGGATGAAATTTCTCATGGTCAAGATCGACGCCATTGATGTTTGAGGACATATTGACGCCGTGCAGACCCTTCTCGAGGATCGCCCGGTCAAGTTCCTTGATCGCCATCGGCACGTTCTGCAACGGCACGGTGGCGAGCCCGGCAAAGCGGTCGGGGTGGGCTTGGATCATTTCCGCGAACGTATCATTGAGCAACTTATGGACGCGTAAGGCGTCCCGGGCCGGGGCCCAATCGCAACATTGATGGACGTTGGATGACGACAGAACCTGGACGTCGATCCCGGCTTTATCCAGTGCTTTGATGCGCTTATCCAGTTCCGGGCCCCATACCATGCCACCATGTGCACCGGTCGAAATTGGTGCCTTACGGGGCTTCTTCTTGAAGTTGAAAACGACGATATGGTCCTGGGTGAATTCCATCGCCTTCTCGAGCATGACGTGAGCATGCCAATCGACGGTGATATCCTTTTTTCGTTTTTGCGCCATTCCTGTCTCCTTAGGCATTAGGTACATGTTGGGATCGGAATGATGAAAGCGACATTCCGTCCTTAGTGTCGCTGCCATCGATCCAAAGATCAAAGACGATTTCTTTATCCGGTGTAACCTCGATCAATCGAGCCCGCGCAAAACCTTCTCCCGCACTCGCCGAGGGCTCGCCATCTGCGGTTACGATCCCGCCATAGGTCATGAAGGTATTGCCGGTTTCCGGAAGCCGGTACGCGCCGCCTTGGTAACAGGCAAAGAGCCGTTCACCGGGATCTTTTCCATAGGCCCAGACCTGGCGTACCGTCAGCGCGTTCTCATCGACCTCGAATTCAACGACTCGGCTATAACTCTCGGCGGGGCGCATCCGGTCGGCAAAGGGCACGGCGCGATTATTGCCGTTATCGAAACACATAATGGTGCCGGTCGGTGTCACCGAGCAGTCATGCTGGTGATATTGCCATTCAACATCGCCGACGGGCTCCAAAAGCTTGTCGGACCACGGCGCTTTCCAGTTTCCGTGATCGCCGAGAATCCATTTGATCTCGCTGGTGGCGCAGTCGAATTTGATGATACAGTCCTGCGTCCGCAACGAGGCGATGATGGAATCATCCCGCGCGTCATAGGTGACGGCATTGGTGTGGCACCAGTCGTTGCTGTCGGCAAATCCCCGGTCCCGCCAATAGCCCGAGCAACTGCCATAGGACAGCCGGTAGGGATCGAGCATATCGAGCAGTTTCCACTGCCGGAGGACCGTGCCGTCCAGCGCCACCTCGCATATCACATCGCCGATCACGTTTGCGGTATGGGTCGGTGCGTCGGGGTCTTTGTCGCTGGTCGGCCAGTTATCGAACTGGCGCATCTCGGCGCTCAACAGCAGCAGGTGGTCGTTGGGGAACAGATTGATCGTGTGATGGGTGATCGGCAGATCGATCTCGATACTGCCGTCCGGCGGTGTTTTGCCTGTCCACTTCCCCGTAATATGCCACTGGCGGACAGGCTCACCGGCGCGGGTGACCTCCATGATCAGCCCGGCCCCGGTCAGAGAGAAAACCAGATTGCCGTTCGACAGCACACGATTGTCCTGAGAGGGTTTGTCGAAGGGCAGGTTCAGCGCAAATTTACCCTCCTGATCGACCCCGAGAATCCAGCCGACATTGCCGGCGAGATCCGCGCTGCCGCCGGGGCGGACGTTAAAAACCATCATTCCCGGCTCGCGGCGGTCCGCGACGCAGGTATCAAGGTGGTGAGGGGGCAGTGAAGAAGAATCCATGGTCCGTCCTGTTAGCTGTTATGTCCAAATCGCTGTTTCTGTAGTGTTATTCGGGCATAGCGGCAGTGAGGACGCAAGTCTGATGGCCGTACAACTTCCTTGGCCCCCATAGGTAATCATTATGGCCCATTGGCAATGTCCTATCGCAATATAA
>JAQCKY010000277.1 GCA_027592155.1 Pseudomonadota bacterium | reverse complement strand
GGCGCTGGAGGACTGGCGGTGGAAATCAAAATGCAGTTGGCGCTTGATGGCAACGTATTACGGGCTGGTGTGGTCGACCAAACCCGCATGTTGACCGATGGGTTCTACCGCGCAGCAGCAGAATCTGCCTTGCGTGCTGTCAGTCGGGAAAGTCGCTGTACGCCCCTTAAATTGCCGCGTGATGATTTTGAAGTCTGGCGCGATTTAGTCATAAATTTTGATCCCAGGGAGGTTATCGGGAGATGATACGGACAATATGCGGTCACTGGAAATCGCTCGGTCTCGGATGGATAATTGCCGCATTTATGACGGTCGCCGCGTCGATGCCGGCGTTGGCGGAGCTAAGGGTCGATGTCACCCGCGGCACTGTTGAACCGCTACCCATCGCCGTCGCTGATTTTCTGGGCAACGGCGCAACCGCTTCGCAGGTGGGGCGAGACGTGGCCCGGGTCATCAAATCGGACCTCGAGCGCTCCGGCCTATTTCGGGCAATCGATTCAAAGGCGTTTATCAACCCGGAAAAATCCCTCGATTCTCTCCCCCAGTTCAGCAACTGGCGAGTTGTCAACGCCCAGGCCTTGACCCAAGGACGGATTACCGTCGAGGGAGACCAGAAACTCAAAGTTGAGTTCCGCTTGTGGGATGTCTTTGCGGAACAGCAGATGATCGGCCAGGTCTTCACCACGGTGCCGTCCAACTGGCGGCGCATTGCTCATATTATTGCTGACGCCATCTACAAGCGTATCACCGGAGAAACAGGGTATTTCGACACGCGGGTGGTCTATATCGCGGAGACCGGACGGGGGGACCGGCGGATTAAGCGGCTGGCGATCATGGATCAGGATGGGGCCAACCATCATTTCCTGACGGATGGCTCTTCCTTGGTGCTGACGCCGCGCTTTTCGCCGAGCCGCCAGGAAATCACTTATATGTCCTACCACGGAAATATTCCACGGGTTTACCTATTCAATATCGATACTGGGCGTCAGGAAGCACTCGGTGATTTTCCGGGTATGACGTTTGCGCCGAGATTCTCTCCCGATGGCAACAAGGTCATCATGTCGATGGCGCGGGACGGCAATACCGAGATCTACAGCATGGATCTCCGGACCCGAAAAACAGCCCGCCTGACCAACCATTCCGCCATTGATACGTCGCCTTTTTATGCGCCGGACGGCAGCAAAATCGCCTTCAACTCGGACCGGAGCGGGACTCAGCAGCTCTATGTCATGAATTCGGACGGCAGTAACGTGAAGAGGATTACTTTCGGGAAGGGTCGTTATGCGACGCCGGTTTGGTCGCCGCGCGGCGACCTGATTGCTTTTACCAAAATTGCCGGTGGCAAATTCTTTATCGGCGTTATGAAGCCCGATGGCAGCGGCGAACGCCTGCTCACCGACGGCTTCCTGGTCGAGGCGCCGACGTGGTCGCCAAACGGCCGGGTCTTGATGTTTTTCCGCGAAACGCCACTTAATGGGAATAGAGGAAAGGTATCCAAGTTGTTTTCAATCGATCTTACTGGGCACAACGAGAGGGAAATGGTTACTCCACTGGATGCTTCGGATCCGGCTTGGTCGCCGCTGATTCCTTAGTGAATCCAGAACATTAGTCGGTCTATTCCCTTGATTCCGAAGGGACTCCACCGTATAGTCGCCATCCGTCAATGATTTAGTTATCGTTGGCCGGTACTGTACTGCGGAATATTCTGGAAGAAATGGGATAATAACCGCGTCGCTCTCTGCTTGTCCGCTAAGCGCGATTCGCATATTTCAAACGGGTCAAAGGGAAATGCAATGCAATTAAGAAGTTTAGGTTATATCGTTGGCGCGCTGTTCTTTTTGGCAGCCTGCGAAAGCGCCACGATGCAAGATTCCGCTGCTGATGGCAGCGGTAAACAGGAAATGAAAGATGGCGGTCAAATGGCCGCTCCCGCTCCAAGGCCCCAGAGTCCTCCGACCGGTTTCTCTATCGCCGAAGGCTCTCAACAGGATTTTGTCATCAATGTCGGTGACCGGGTCTATTATGACTTCGACCGTTCCAGCCTCAAGCCGACCGCACGGACGACACTTGAGAAGCAATCGGTTTGGCTGAAAAAATTTCCTGCCGTCCAGGTGACGATCGAAGGTCATGCCGATGAACGCGGCACGAGAGAATACAACCTTGCTTTGGGCGAGCGTCGCGCCAACTCCGCCAAGGACTTCCTTGTCGCGCTCGGCATCAACCCGAGCCGCTTGAAAGTGGTTTCCTTCGGCAAAGAACGGCCGGTGGCGTTGGGGCATGACGAGGCCTCTTGGTCGCAAAACCGTCGCGCCGTCACGGTTCCGACGACCGGATTGCCCGGCAGTTAAGCGACACGGTCATGATCGAAATTTGGCGCCCGCCTTCCCTTTGAGGGGAGGCGGGCGCCTTGTTTTTGACATGTTTTTTCGACAGACTACCCGTCCGGTCGTGGCAGTAGATCATGACGGCCGTCTTTCAAATGTTTCTATGCGAGAGGATTAGGATGAGAGTTGGATTTCCTAAGATTGGCGGAACCCTCATGGGGGTCAGAAGGTTCGTCGGGCTCATCGCCCTGGCCATGGCCGCGGCAACGTTCCTGCCGACCCCGGCGTCATCCCAAGACACGACTCAATCGTTGGTTAACCGGCTGGACCGGATGGAGCGCGAACTTAGGACCCTGAACCGGCAGGTCTATACCGGCACGACGCCTCGTCCCACCGCTGGGGCCACGGCGCTCACACCGACGACACCCGGCACCAACCCCGTTGGGGGGGCAGAAAACCTTGCTGGCACTGCTTATGCCGCGCGCATGGCCTCTCGCATGGGCCAAATGGAATCAGACCTTCGCGCCATGACAGGGACGCTTGAGACGATCACCCATAGTCTTGACCAGGTCACCGGGCGTCTCGACAAACTTGTTGCCGATGTTGATGCACGGCTGTCGGCTCTCGAGAGGGGAACGCAGTTCGGTGGTCAGCCCGCGCCCTCCGATACGGCGCTCGGCACAGCGTCTCGAACCCCGACGGGCCCTGGAATTTCCGCCGCCCCAAACGCGGTTGGCGTTGAAAGAGTTGGGCCGACGACGGGCGGGCCGGTATTCGGGACAGCGCCCAGAACCCTAGGAACAATTTCCGGTAGGGATATTAAAGGGACAGGAAGTCAAACCGGCGCGGCACCAACCCCGCCGCCGGCTCAAAGCGCGGGGCTTGCGCCGGCATCTCAGCAACCGCTGGTCCCCCAGACAGGTCTGCCAAAAGGCACCCCGCTTGAGCAATATGATTTCGCTTACAAGCTGTTGGTTCAGGCGGAATACGACAAGGCGGCTGCGGCCTTTCAGGCGTTCATGGAAGCTCATCCAAAGAGCCCTCTCGTCAGCAATGCCCGGTTCTGGCTTGGACGGACTTATTTCGTACGGGATGATTTCGCCAGCGCGGCGAAGATCTTTTTGGACAATTACCGGACCTTGCCGAATGGCGCAAAAGCCCCGGATTCCCTCGCCAGTCTGGGAATGTCGCTGGTCAAACTCGATAAGCGGAAAGATGCCTGTACGACGTTTAATAAATTCTTGGCCGAATTCCCGAACGCCTCCAAGAGTTTGAAAACGCGGGTTGCGAGGGAGCGAAAGCAGGCGGAGTGTGGCGCCTGATTCCGGTTTCATTCCCGTCGTTCCCGATCTGGGCGACCAGGGACCGGTCGACGCGGGCGAATTCAACCGCCTGATGGGTGAGGTCGGATCACCGGAAACTTTGGCCATCGCCGTTTCCGGCGGATGTGACAGCATGGCGCTTTGCCTGCTCGCGGCTCGGTGGGCCGCGGCGAATGATCGAACCGTGAAGGCCGTAACCGTCGATCACGGATTACGCCCCGAATCCTCGGGGGAAACCACTCAGGTCGGGCGATGGCTATCAGCGCGGAATATTGAGCATCATATCCTCCCCTGGACCGGACCCAAGCCGAAAACAGGCATCCAAGAAGCCGCCCGAAATGCCCGCTACTCGCTCATGGCGGATTGGATGGCCAAAGAAGGCATCGCGGACGTTGCCCTCGCCCACCACGCTGAAGATCAGGCGGAGACGTTTCTCCTGCGCGCCGGTCAGGGCAGTGGGATCGACGGACTCGCTTCCATGTCGCCGGTCTCCTGGCGGCACGGTGTTCGCATCTTAAGGCCCTTGCTGGGCTTTCCAAAATCCAGATTACGAGCAACGCTTGAAGGCGCAAATCAGCCTTGGATCGAAGACCCCTCCAACCAAAATTTCAAATATACCCGCGTCCAACTTAGAGCCCTATTGCCAGGGCTTGCCGAGCGGGGCGCGGATCCGGTTAGGGTTGCCGCCCTGGCGAGTAGGTTCGGCGAATTGGGCCGGCAGCTCCAGGGGATTGATCGTATCGCGATTGCGGCCTGCGCGACGTTACATCCCGAGGGTTTCGCGACCCTTGATGCCGAGTATCTTTCGAAACTCCCCTTAATCCTTCGCCATAGGATTATCCGTCAACTGATTCATTCTGTTGGAGGTATCTACTACCCGCCGCGACGGGCTGCCGTTGATCGTCTGATTGCCGGTTTGAGCACCGGCGCAGAA
>JAQCKY010000276.1 GCA_027592155.1 Pseudomonadota bacterium | reverse complement strand
ATCATGCACGAGTGCCAAGCCTTGGCCTGTCCACCGACCGACATCCTTAGTTGTAAAAAAGGGCTCGAATATCCGGTGCCGTATACTTTCCGGTATGCCGGTACCGGAATCCTGTATTTCCAGTCGCACATATTCTTCGTCGCAACGGGTCCGAAGCGTAATTCGGCCCATTTCCGGACCTTTGTATTGGATCGCATGAGCGGCATTGACTATGAGATTGAGAACCACTTGATTAAGAGCCCCTTCCTGCCCGGTAATTGGCGGCAAGTTCTCATCGATGTCGAATTGCAAGTCCGCAGTTTGTTTCCATTCGCTTTTGCATACGACGCTGGAACGTTCCAACACCCGGTTGAGATCGACAGGCGCGAGTTCTTTGCGGGCCGGATGGGAAAATTCTTTCATTGCCAAAACAATGTCCGAAACCTGTCTGACACCGTCTATGGATTGTTCGGCAGCCTGAGCGGCTTCTTCGCGCAGGAATTCGATATCTTTTTCCTCCACTTCGTTGTCGCACGTTTCCACCAAATCTTTCAGCACGTTCTGAGCCTTTGCTGCGTCGGCCAACTTTCTATGCACATCAATCACTGCCAGCATGTCGCGGGTAGATTCCTCGAGAAACCGAAGGTTGTCCCCGATGTATTGGATCGGTGTGTTGATTTCATGGGAAATTCCACCGGCCAATGTGCCTAACGCCTCCATTTTCTGGCTCTGCATTAGCTCACGTTCCAGCTTCAACACCTTTTCTTGCGCTTCATAGATGGGGGTAATGTCCGTTTCCACGAAAACCGAGCCACCAGACTGAATCGGCCGACGTGTGTGCAGAATTCTGCGTCCATCGGATAGGCTGGATAGCCAACGCTCGGGCGCACAATCGTATCTGAAAGCCGCTTCGCTTGGCCGCCCTTCATTATCGATACACCATTGACCGACAAACGGAGCGATCACCTCTTCGAACCCGACGAGCGTTTCCACTTCTTGAAGCGCCGACTTGGCATCGGGGTACAATCGTCCCAACGCGGAATTCTGAAGCGCTATCGTGCCGTCTTCATTGGCGATCAGGACTCCCTGGGACAAACTTTGGATGGCATCTTGGAGCACAGTTTCCGCGCGGTCCCGACCCGCTTCGGCCTTCTCCTTTTCGGCCTTTAATGCCGCCGCATATTTTTCGAGCGATTGAGACATCTGATTGAAGCTCTTCGCGGTATCGGCCAGTTCATCGCTGCCGCGGGTAAGAATCGTGTGACCCAAATCACCCTGTGCAACTCGGCGTGCGCCCTGTTGAAGGTCGATCAACTGTCGGGTCAAAATACGACCAAGCACTAGGCCGAAGATGCCCACCAAAACAATTTCGACACTGGCAACCGACAGCAACCATTGCCTCGCATCAGATAGAATCAGTTGCAGCGCTCCAATATCCAGCCCGAGTTCGACACTACCAAATTCATTGCCTCCAACTTGAATGATGTGTTTGACATCCAGCCTGCCGTCTTGGGCTGCCGAGGCAACCGAATCGTCTTGGACAAACGTCGCGCCAAGGGCTGCCGGATCGCCAGCTTGTGAGATGACCGCTCCGCTCTTAAGGCGAACGCGCACGAAATCGACCCCCGGATTTTTTACGGTTTGGTTCACCAAGACATCCAGGGTAGCCAAATCCATAGCAACAACAGCGTCACTCGTCATCGTTGCAAACAATTGGACCATCGTGTTGGCGCGATCCACCAATTGCTGCTCATTGGAAACCCGAAGATAGTGCAAGCCACTTACAATCAGAATTGACAGCAGGATGAGTTCTATCCCGGCAATCCCGAGAACCGTTTTCAGTCGAAACGACATTTGATTTTTCCCTCGTCCGCGATTTCGGTTTGCTCGCTTGTTAGGCCAAGCCTTCTCACGTCATCCCAGTCATCGTCCCGAGCCGCCGCAAACGCCTTCATACCCAATGACTTCATGATTTTCTCATCCGAACTGCCAATTCTTAGCATCGCCGAGGCGATCTTTCGCACGACATCTGCGGGCATCGAACCCAGAGCGGCGAAAGCATGGGGAGTATATTTCTCTGTTGTGTATAGAATCCTCAGCTGCGCCCTCAGGTCTTCAGAGATTCCGGAAAACGTACGCTTAACGCCGCCACCAGCGGGATAGATACCTGCGGCCACCGCCCGATAGACGCTATCATGAGAGTTAACATATTGAGGTAAATGAGCGATTCCGCGGGCCCGAATTTCCGCTCGTGCAAGAACGCTGGCTCCGAAAGCCGCAGGAGAAGGGAATGCCATCATTTTGCCGTCAAGATCCTCGAGTTCCTGGAACGGACTATCCTTTCTAACCACGATTAATCCATGTAACCGCTTCTCCGCTTGCCGGGCGATCGCGACATATCCGGAAATCTCGTTGAACACCGTAAAATGGTACGGATTCATGTAAGCCAGTTCGTAAGCGCCTTTCGCGAGACATTTTTCAAAACTCGGTATATCCTTTGTCGTCGCGAACCGAATATTCATTCCGGTTTCTTCAGAAAGCCTGTTCATAAACGGCACCCAAACTTGGGCCAGCCGGGTTGCGGACTGCTGCGGAACAATCCCGAATAGGATATTGTCGCTTGCCGCCGCCGGATTTGCGAGAGTTCCCCCCAAAGCCATGGTTGCCGCTATCGCAAAGCTAAGGGTGAGTTTGATCTTCTTGGTCAACATCCATTGCTCCTGCAAAGTTTTAATCGCTGAAATTTGTAGGAGCTTGGGGTCTCCCCGTTAGTATTCATATCCCCGATTGGGGACCTGGAATCGATCTAGCTTTCCGGTTGGATTTGATTATGATCTGCAAAATGCTCGGTGATAACCGTATGCCAAAGCACAGAATTTTGTTCGTCGACGACGAACCAATGATATTGGAAGCCTTGAAACGCATGCTGAAAAAGCATGCATCCGAGTGGGAACTGGCTTTTGTTTCAGATCCTTTGGAAGCAAGAGAGCTCTTCAAGTCTGCGCCGTTTGACGTCGTTGTCAGCGATCTTCAAATGCCCAACTTGAAAGGTTTGAGTCTCGTTAAAGAGCTTCGAACGTACGACGATGATGTCCAAACCATCTTGTTGACGGGAACCGCCGACCTAGCAAATGCGATAGAAGCGATCAACGAGGCCGGTGTGCTGAGATTCTACACGAAACCCTGCCCGGCCGCCCGACTGGCCGAAGGTGTAAAGGCGGCATTGGCGGAAAGAGCGCGTAGAGTCGACAGCAAGGCTTCAGCGGAAGAACAACCCATCGCAAGACGTAATATCGGCGAGGCTGCTTTGAACAGGCTGCCGGTCGGAGTTATCGTAGTCGATGCGAAGACTTCCGTAATATTCATGAATCCGCTGGGTGCGGAACTCATCTCCCAGCAGGATGGGCTAAGCGTGGCTCACGGGCAGATTTTACGAGCTGCAAGCGCCGAAGACACTGCGGCGCTTCATGCGATGGTCCGCGAAGTCATCGGCCAAGGCCCCGCAGGCGACGCACAAGCCGTTGCGCTACAACGCCCTTCGATGCTCCGGCCATACTCCATTCGCGCTGAACTTGTCGACGAAACTGAAGGTGGCGGCGACGGTCCTTTGGCGATGCTATTTCTGACAGACCCAGAAAAGCTGCCGCGCGTTTCACCAGATTTAATCGGCCGGCTATTCGGTCTCACCGCATCCGAAGCGCGTCTCGCTGCAGAAATTGCTTCCGGTGCGTCTCTCGATGTCGCTGCCGAGAACCTAGGGCTGACCATTTCCACGGTGCGCACTTATCTGAAGCAAATATTCTTAAAGACCGGAACCAGCAGACAGGCCGAACTTGTACGGTTGATACTCATGTCCCACGGCACATACGGTCATCCCGGAGCAAATCACTAAAAAGTCGCGCATCCTCGACTATAGAACGATTAGGACCAATGCACTCCAGATCAGGATGGAAAGGGGCAGCGCGAGTAAGAATCCCTTTGCTGCAGCTAATGCGTCGCCACTTTCGATTTCCTCCGGCAAACGACTGTGACCAACATAAGAAAAGGAGGCCGGACGCCAGCTTTCAAGGTGGGCCACGTTCTCCGAGTTTGAAACGGGAAATACTGCGCCGGTACAATCGCCCTGCCCCAGAGCCTTGTTCTTAACTTGCCGAGCATCAACCTCAATCGCAAATTGATAGGCGCCGATGGTAGGGGGCTCTCGCCTGTCTAATCCTTGATGCCCTGGCGTTGATGGGAGAATCGGATCTACCTCGAACTTCTTATCGGCAGCAACTTTTGTCTCAACCTCGGATCGTTCTTCCCGAATGATGGTTTCTACCTGATAGTCATTGGCAATATTCAGAAACTTCATGAGTTGAGAAGCATTGAACGGCTTGCTCAGAAACCTTCCTTCACTTCTTACCAGCCGAATAACCTCGTTATCGATGCCCTTCCCGGACAGGACGAAGGTTTGAACGGATGGGCATTGTTCGCGCGTACGCTGGAGAAGTTCTTCTCCTCGCATCCCGGGCATTTCCATATCTGTGACGAGAATGTCAGGCGGGTTTTGCGCGATCGCCAGTAATGCGCTGGCGCCATCTTCATAGAAGGACGGCACGCTGTTATCGCGCC
>JAQCKY010000275.1 GCA_027592155.1 Pseudomonadota bacterium | reverse complement strand
ACTTCATCATCGCCAGGATACGCCGCCCTTCTTTTACCTCATCACCAACATTCGGCTATATCTCGGGCGGCACCGAGCGTTGTTGTCGTGAATTGTCCCATCGTGTCCTCCTGTTGTAGATGTTGTTCCTATGAGCATTGACTGAGCTACCGATTGATACCCCCTTCTGAGTGGAAAACTGATTTTCGGCTATGCCGGTGACTCACTCTGGGATGTCTGGCTCCCTTAATGCTCATCCATTGTCTTTTGCCGATTCCGTCATTCGCCATCTATTTGCGACGCGCAAACCTACCATAGGAAATCCACAGTATGTCTAGCCCCATTAAATGGGAGCCACTATGTCGGAGAATTTCGGTGACAGGTGTCCGCACCCCCGCGGCTTCAGCACCAGAACAAAAAAATTGCTGGGAAACCGAAGTTTCCCAGCAAGTCTAACAGGGAGGCTTCACGTCTGGGAGACGCTGGACCCGAAGGTCCAAAGCTCGAACTCAAAGTCCGAACTGAATAATTGTAAAATAGGTAAGGCTTTGCAGGATATCCAGTGCCAATCTGTCAAAGCGGGTATGCACGTATTGCATAGCTTCTGCTTTTTTGACATAAATAACTGAAATATAATATTATTTTCGCGTTTCGCGTACTTTGCGAAGCAAAAAATCCCTGAACACCGAGATGCGCGCTGACTGGCGAAGCTCTTCGGGATACACGTAATACACGTCTGTATCCGGGCTTTGAAGCTCCGGCAGGACTCGCACCAGGTTCCCGGCACCTTCTATCATATATTCAGGAAGGGAGCCGATTCCAAGGCCGCTTAAGACGGCGCGGTAGATTCCATAAATATTGTTCACTTGCAGAACCGGTTTGCGGCGCCTGTTGCCCTTACCCGTATCCAGCAAAAAATTCAGCGACGGCGACAAGGCCGACTGATCACCCATCTCTTCGCCGAAGGTGATCAAATTATGATTATCGAGGTCCTCTTGCGAGGTCGGCATCCCCCGTTCTTCGAGGTAATCGGGCGAAGCGTAAACGTAGTTCCTGAAGGACATGAGATGACGTTGAATGAGATCGGGCTGGGTTGGTGGAGTAAGACGAATCGCAACATCCGCTTCCCGCATCGACAGATCGACCTCGTTATAAGCGAGCACGATACTGACTTCGATTTCCGGGTAGGCATCGAGAAACTCTTTGATCCGGGGGGTTAACCAGACCGATCCAAATCCCACGGTCGTCGATACTTTCAACGTTCCCTGAGGGCGTTCCTTACTGTCGGTCAGCCGCGCTTCCGCCATCGCCAGCTGATGATAGACGTCATGCGCCGAGCTGTAGAGCTCCTCGCCCTGCTCGGTCAGGATCAGGCCCCGCGCGTGCCGATGAAACAACGGCACGCTAAGGCTCTGCTCAAGGGCGCTGATCTGGCGGCTCACCGCCGACTGGCTCAAATTCAGCACATCGCCTGCATGGGTGAAGCTACCGGCCTCGGCAACCGCATGGAATATCCTGATCTTGTCCCAATCCAACGCCACGACGGCCCCCCTTATCTCCCGCTGCCGGCGGGGCGGCGATTATTCTGCCGCGACTTCCGAGGCAGAATGGAGTTCAGCCAGGTACTTTTCGACCTCAAGAGCGGCCATGCATCCGGTCCCGGCAGCCGTCACAGCCTGACGGAAAACGCTATCCTGCACATCTCCGGCCGCAAAGACACCCGGAATCTTCGTCGCCGTGCTATCCGGTTTGGTGATCAGATATCCGGTCCCGTCCATCTCGAGCTGGCTTTTGAACAGCCAGGTGTTCGGCTCATGCCCGATGGCGACAAAGACACCGTCCAGCGCAACCTCCGAAATCTCATCGGTCTTCAGATTTCGAACCTTGATCCCGGTGACGGACGGCGCCGGCGGTGTGGTCTCTCCCACGACTTCCTCGAGAGCCGAGTCCCAAAGGATTTCAATTTTTTCGTTTTTGAACAGGCGCTCCTGCATGATCTTCTCGGCCCGCAATTCATCGCGCCGGTGGATCAATGTTACTTTCGTTGCATGGTTGGTCAGGTAAAGCGCTTCCTCGACGGCCGTGTTACCGCCCCCGACGACGGCAACTTCCTTGCCCCTAAAAAAGAAACCGTCACAGGTGGCGCAAGCCGAAACGCCGTAACCCTTGAAGGTCTCCTCGCTATCGATTCCCAGCCATTTGGCTTCGGCGCCGGTGCAGATCACCAAGGCGTCGCACGTGTAAATATCGCCGGAATCGCCGGTCAATTTGAAAGGACGGCTGCTCAAATCGGCAGAGACGATCGTGTCCTGCACCATTTCGGTTCCCACATTTTCAGCTTGTGCCTGCATCTGTTCCATCAGCCACGGGCCCTGGATGACATCGGCAAATCCGGGATAATTTTCGACCTCGGTCGTGATCGTCATTTGACCGCCGGGTTGCATGCCGTGCACGAGAACCGGTTTCAAACCTGCCCGGGCAGTATAAATGGCCGCCGTCAAACCGGCCGCGCCGGACCCCAGAATCAGAACCTCACTGTGTCGTGTCTCGCCCATCTTTATCTCATCTCCGATTTTAGCGGCTGCGCCTCATTGGCCGATTTAGCGTGAGCCAATCTGCCCATCGATATGGAAGCATTTTAGCGTGCACTGCCGTTATGTGAATTGCGCTCCTAACATAGAAACCGTCCAGCACTGGCGCAAGGCAGCTCAAGGAAGGGTCGCAAAGGAACAATATCGTTTATACTAACTAAATTGTTCCTATTGTTCAACCCAATCGGCACCCGCCTTGAAATATTATTGCGCAGACCTGATTTGGGTAATAATGTTTCTCCGAAGCGCCAAAAATAATTTAATTCAGGCGTTGAGCCGATGCCCCCTTTAATTGTTCCAAGGGCGCCGCGATGGAAACAGGGTGGACGATAATTCCATGAACCGAGTCAAACTCGACGAGATTGATCGCAAAATTCTCCGCGACCTGCAGGAAAACGGCAGAATCACAAATGTCGAACTCGCCCGGCGTGTCGGCATTTCGCCTCCTTGCTTGCGTAGGGTGCGAGCCCTTGAGAAAGCCGGCTATATTCGCGGCTACCACGCCGACCTGGAACCGACTGCTCTGGGCTATAACGTAACGGTGTTCGCTCAGGTTGGCCTCAACAGCCAGGCAGAGCCCGACCTCGTCGCCTTCGAGACGTTGGTCAAAAGCTGGCCGGATGTCCGGGAGTGCCACATGCTGGCCGGCGAAACCGACTTTCTTTTAAAAGTCGTGGCGACCGATTGGGAAAGCTATCAAAGTTTTGTGACAACGAAGCTGACCGCGGCGCCGAATGTCGGCAACGTCAAATCGGCCTTGGCCATTCGCCAATCGAAGTCAGAGCCGGGTGTGCCGGTGCTGCTCGAAGCGAAAGAAGCAGACGATCAGGGTGATCCAGCCGAAGCGGCTATCGCCTAAATTAGACGAATTTGACCTCTAAAATCTCGTAGAACTTGCCGCCGGACGGCGTGGTGACCTCAGCACTGTCGCCGATGGTTTTGCTGATCAGCGCACGAGCCAGAGGCGAGGTCACTGAAAGCTTTCCCGTTTCGACATCGGATTCATGAGTCCCGACGATCTGGTAAGTCATTTTTTCGTCGGTCTCCTCGTCGGCAACGGTCACTGTCGCACCGAACCTGATGACCTTTCCCGAAAATGATTTCGGGTCAATGACATCGGCGCGGCTGATGACCGACTCCAACTCTCCGACACGGCCCTCGACAAAGCTCTGGCGTTCCCGCGCCGCGTGATATTCGGCGTTCTCGGAGAGGTCACCGTGCTCGCGCGCAGTTGCGATCGCCCGGATAATATCCGGCCGTTCTACATTTTTGAGATGCCTTAACTCCGCTTCGAGGGTCTCCAAACCCTCAAGCGTCATTGGGATCTTGTCCATTTTCAACGTTCCACTTGTGATCTACAGCCGCCGTTCCGCCGACGGCCCAGCTTATCAGCCGAGTTATTCAGCCTTGATAGAATAGGATTGCAACGGTGCGACTTCAAGACCGGCGATGCCATTGTCCATTAATTGGGCTTCGATCGCCCCCACCGCTGCGGCCGCACCGGTCATGGTGGTGTAGTGAGGAACGTTGCCGAGAAGAGAGGAACGGCGGATTGAAAAACTGTCGGAAATCGCCTGCGCTCCCTCGGTCGTATTGATCACCAATTGGACCTGTTCGCTCATGATTGCATCGACGCAATGGGGGCGGCCTTCCGCGACTTTTTTGACGGTTTCGACCCGGAGCCCTTGCGCCGCGAAATAGCTGGCCGTCCCACCGGTTGCCAGGATCGAAAATCCGGCCGCTTGCAGGCGTCCGGCAAGCCGGCTCGCGGGCTCTTTGTCATCGTTCTTGACCGAGATAAAGACGGTCCCCGATAACGGAAGTTCGGTCCCTGCTCCGAGTTGGGCCTTGGCGAAGGCCCGTGGGAAATCTCGATCGATTCCCATGACCTCCCCGGTTGATTTCATCTCCGGGCCCAAAATAATGTCGACACCATGGAAACGGGTGAAGGGGAATACCGCCTCCTTGACGGCGACATGATCGAGTTTTTGATTATGGGGAACGGAGAATGCGGACAGCGGCTCCCCCGCCATGACCCGGGCGG
>JAQCKY010000274.1 GCA_027592155.1 Pseudomonadota bacterium | reverse complement strand
CTGAACAGCATTTCAAAGGACATGAAGGCGGCATCCCGAGGCGTTTCGAAAATCCGCGACCGGGTGGCAGCGCTGCGCGACGTTGTCGTTCGTTATCATGGTTACCGCGGCGATGCCGATACCTACGACGATATGCAGAACGCCAATTTGATGAGGGTGATCGACCGCCGGAAGGGTATTCCGGTCGCGCTCGGGATTCTGATTATCCATGCCGCGCGCAGCCGCCGCTGGCAGATCGCCGGGTTGAATTTTCCCGGCCACTTTTTGCTGCGGCTCAGTCTGAACGGGGAGACCGCGGTGATCGATCCGTTCGATCAATGCCATCGCCTGACGATGGAAGATTTGAAAGATTTGGTGGAGCAAATGCATGGCGACAGCGTGCCGATGCACCGCGATTTTGTAAGATCGGTCGGGAACCGGGACATTCTGATCCGGCTGCAGAACAACATCAAATTGCGGGCGCTTAGCGAGAATAACAATAACCGGGCGATTGAATTGCTGGAAACCATGACGGCCATCGCCCCGGGCGATGCATCCCTCTGGCATGAGCGGGCGGTGCTCGAAGCCGGGCGCGGCAACGTGCAATCAGCGGTTCGCACGCTGGAAAACTTCCTGGCCAATGCTGGGGAGGGCGCCGACGGCCTGAATGTCGGGCGGACCGAGAGGCTGTTGTCCCGGCTCAGGCGCGAACTCAATTGACGTCATAGACCGGCGAAGCTTCCATGGACCTAAATTTTATCGAGACCGGTGACGGACCCGCGCTGGTCATTCTTCACGGCTTGTTTGGCTCTTCCCGAAATTGGACCTCTATCGCCAAGAATCTTGGGGCCAATTACCGTGTTATTGCCGTCGATTTGCCGAACCATGGCGCCTCACCTTGGCTCGATGATCTTAGTTACCCGGCGATGGCCGATGCGGTCGCTGATTTTATGGCGGGGCAGACGCTTCGCGATGTCACGCTCCTGGGGCACAGTATGGGCGGTAAAACGGCGATGACACTGGCGCACCGGCACGGTCACATGTTGGATGCCTTGATTGTCGCCGATATCGCTCCGGTCGCTTATGCCCGCGATGGTGAAAATCTTGGGTACCTTGAGGCCATGAGGGCGGTCCCTGTCGATCAATTGGCGCGCCGGGGGGATGCAGAAACCTACCTGATGGATGCGGTTCCGGACCCTGGGCTCCGGGGCTTTTTTCTGCAGAATCTGATCCAAGAAGATGGCAAGTTCCGGTGGCTGATTAATCTGGAAGGATTGCGCGACGGCATGGAAACGCTGCGCGGCTTCCCCGAACCGGCCGAACCTCATCACGGCAAATCGTTATTTATCGCCGGCGGTCAATCGGTATTTATCCGCCCCCATCATAACGATACGATCCGAGAGCAATTCCCGAATGCAAGGATTGCGGTGATGGAGCATGCCGGGCACTGGCTCCATGCCGAAGATCCGGTGGGCTTCACCGAAGCCGTTCGGCAGTTTCTGTCGGCGGATTGAAGAGGGGCCGCGATGAAAACGCTCGTTGTTTGCTCCGGCGGCATGGATTCGGTGACGCTCGCCTATCACGTGAAGAGAGAGCGCGAACTCACCCGCCTGATTTCCTTCGATTACGGCCAGCGCCACAAGAAAGAGTTGGATTTCGCGGCGATGGCCGCGGCCGATCTGGAGGTGCCCCATGAGATTATCGATATCTCCAGTCTGGCGAAATTCCTTACCGGATCTGCATTGACCGACGATATCGAAGTTCCCGAAGGACATTATGCCGAGGAGAATATGCAGACCACGGTCGTTCCGAACCGAAATGCGATCTTCCTGACCATTGCTTTTGGAGTTGCGGCCGGAGAGAAATCATCGGCGGTCGCGGCGGCGGTTCATTCGGGGGATCATTTTATTTATTCGGACTGCCGGGTGGAATTCATCGACGCCTTTCGGACGATGCAGAACTTGGCGCTTGAAGGTGTCTCAGAGGTCGACCTCTACACCCCTTACGTAAATTCGAGCAAAGCGGATATTGCCCGCATTGGCGCCGAATTGGGGGTGCCGTTCGAAAAGACCTGGAGTTGCTACAAGGGCGGAGACCGGCATTGCGGCCGTTGCGGCACCTGCGTCGAGAGGCTTGAAGCGTTCCATCTTGCCGGCGCCAAGGATCAAACGGTGTATGAAGATACGGACTATTGGCGGCAGGTTTGCCCGGTTTGACGCCTATTTTGCGGGCAGGGAGCTTGCGAATACGGTTCCCTGCCTGATCCATGCCGAGAGATCATCGTCTTCGGAAATACCCGGGGCGGCGACTAGAACCCACCCCTTCATGGCGCGGCCCGTAATATCGAATTCTCCAGCATGGGGCTTGGAGAGGGCCTCTTCGTAGGCATCGGGGCCGACGCGGACGATCAGGGCGTCTCCGTAGATGCCGCAGGCCATGTTGCCGTTGATGAGATATCCGATACCGCCGAACATTTTTTTCTCGTCGAGGCCTGGTTCGCCGTCGAGTAGTTCGCGAATTCGGACTGCTAATCCTTCATCATAAGCCATCGGTTACGCTTTCTACCGGCGCAGGGGGGGGGGGTCGCCGCCAAGCCCCGCCGATGAAAGGACAGCCAAATCGCCGCTAAAAGCACGATCAGGATCATCGGCAGCGCTGCGAGATTGACCCAACTCCAACCGAAGAAATTATAAAGTGCGCCGGAGGACAGCGAAGAAATGGCCATGCCTGAAAAGACGATCAGGTCAAAATTGCCCTGCACCATGGGCCTTTCGGCGGGTGTGTGAACCTCGGTGAGCAATACTGTACCGCCCGTGAAGGTAAAGTTCCAACCGACGCCGACAAAGAACAGTGCCATCAGATAGTGGGTGAAACTATCCCCGGCCAAGGCTGTAACGACGGCCAGCACCAGCATGACGCAGCCGGCGGCGATGATCCGCAAGACGCCGAACCGGTTGATCAAACTGCCGGTAAAAAAGCCGGGTGCGAACATTCCAACCACATGCCATTCAATGACCAAAACCGTATCGCCAAAAGGCATGCCGGAGCCGAGCTTCATCGCGATTGGAGTCGATATCATCAGGATGTTCATGATCATATAGCCGAGCGTTGCGGATATCGCGGCAACGATGAATGTGGGTTGCAGGGCGATCTCCGTAAAGTCTCGGCCACCGGCCTTGCGTTCCTCCAGCGTCAGCTTTGGGATGTCGATCCCCAGTGCGACGACGCCTGTCAGCAGCGCAAAGACCATCATGGCGACGAAGGTGCCCGTGAATTCGGCGCCGGCAAACAGTTCGCGGGTGAACCGTGCCGTCTCAGGCCCAACAAAGGCCCCGATCACGCCGGCTGCCAGGACAAGGGAAATCGCTTTTGCCTTAAAATCATCCGCAGCGGCGTCCGCGACAGCGAACCGGTACTGTTGTGCGAATGATGAATAGATTCCGATAAAAAACATTCCGACGTTAAAGAGGGCAAAGCTTTCAATGTTGACGGCTGTCGCGGCGATCCCGCCGCCGAGGGTGCCGATCAAGGAGCCATAGAAGAAACCGAGTTTGCGGCCGATCCGCCCCATCAGGCGCGCGGCGGGGACGCTTCCCCCTGCTGTGCCGACTAACATCACGGTCAGGGGTAACGCAAAGAATGTCAGGTCATCGCCAAGGAGGTTCGCGCCGACCAAAGAGGCGGCAAGAAAAGTGAGACCTCGTGCGCTGTTGAAAATCGCCTGACACGCCGCCAGGACCAGTACGTTTTTTTTATCGCGCGCGTCGGCCATTCTTTTTCCTTCATTATTCCCTTACGGGGTTTTCTGAGCCGGTGCAAGTAAGACAGCCTTCGCATTTTTGGGATCCCGATTCGTGCGGAATCAACGCTTGTTTGCCGATTGGATGAGAGCATCGAGATGATTTCCATTTTTCGTAAAATGCTCAAAAAAATATGGTTTAAAAACAACTGGTTGTGATGTTTTTTTTACATTGTGATTCGCCCGTTGTCGATTTGTTTGCGGAGTCCTGATCTGGTATAAATATGGGGAATATCGCCGCTCTATAAGCGGGTAAATATCGCAGTTTAATTACTATTATGAGGTGTGCCCTTGACGGCACCGCCGGATACCCCGACAGGCCCCCCACCGGAAGACGAACCCGGCCCGCCCGAGAACCCAAACGTCACCTCGGTCCGCATCGAGGACGAGATGAGAACCTCCTATCTCGATTACGCGATGAGCGTGATCGTGAGCCGGGCGCTGCCCGATGTCCGCGACGGTTTGAAACCAGTCCATCGGCGCATCCTTTTTGCGATGAAAGAAGGCGGCTACGATTATAACCGGCCGTTCCGGAAATCGGCGCGTATCGTGGGCGACGTCATGGGTAAATATCACCCCCATGGCGACACGGCGATCTACGACGCCATGGTCCGTATGGCGCAAGATTTTTCCATGCGTCTTCCGCTGGTTCAGGGGCAGGGCAATTTTGGCTCTATGGACGGCGACCGAGCGGCCGCGATGCGTTATACCGAAGCGCGCCTTAACCGTGCGTCTCATTCGATGCTTGTTGATATCGATCGGGAGACGGTTGATTTCACCGCCAACTACGACGAAAGCAGCTATGAGCCCTCGGTTCTGCCGGCGCAATTTCGGAACT
>JAQCKY010000273.1 GCA_027592155.1 Pseudomonadota bacterium | reverse complement strand
GACCGAGCAATATCAGGATCGCTTTAAGGAAAATCCCGACAATCTGGACAAAATGATGGAGATGGACGTCGATAGTTACATTGAGGTTATGTCCAATTGGAAAGCGCTCTTCGAAAAGATTGCTCATCTGCCGGTCATGGGCATCACGGAGGAACAACTCCGGTCGATTAAAGCACCGACCATGATCATTCCTGGCAACGACCTCACTCACTCCTCCTCGAGTGCGGCTGTGGCCCACGATATGATCGCTGGGAGTGAACTTCATCAGCTCCCGATCACCGACCAGGAAGAGCCGATGATCCCCTTTACTAAATGGGAGCATCTGGAACCGGAGATCGCGGATACCTTCACAGCGTTTATGGGGCGCCACTAGCCCTTATTTCGCGTTTCCAAAGATTGGGTGAATGACGGTATCGCCGGCTTTGATTTTCAAGCGGGAGGCCGTACCGCCATTGACCTCCAACACCGCCAAGGCTGGCCCGCGCGAGGGAATCGTTTCAAGAGATCCCGGAACCGTTCGCTGAGCGATATTGATGATCTTGCCGTCGGCCCCGATAAAAATCATATCCAGTGGCAGCAACGTATTTCGCATCCACATCGTAATGATTTGCGGTCGCTTGTAGTCGAACAGCATACCGGCATCCGCCGGCATCGAGCGGCGAAACATCAGCCCCCGCTCCTGCTCCTTGTCGGTGACCGCCATCTCGACGACGAAGTCATGCTTTTTGCCGTCGGCGAGAATGCTGAGCGGCATGCGCTTCATGCCTCGGCTTTGCGCGTCGGCAGTGACAGCCGGGAACAACGCGCTCGTGGCAGCAATTAAGGAGATAAATGTACGTCGGCTAAGTCGAATCATATCGCTACATAACCCGAGGATTACCTCGTGAGCAAGTGGTAGGGGTTAGATCATCCCAGCCAGGGGTAAACTATTGGAGAGCGAATATTGCCAACCATCATCTATCTCGCCGTTTTCGGCGATTTGCTTCCACATTTTTCGCCCGCTGCCATTGTCTTCCAAAACTATTCCCGGTATTTTTTCTGCGCCTCCAGGGAAGGCAGACGAAAATAAAAAGCGCAAAGGCGCCAGAGGGTTAAGTTGCTTCATAATTTCAGTCTAGGCATCGTGCTATTCGCGACGTGGCTGCTGCTGTCGGGTCATTTTGAGCCGCTGCTGATCGGCCTGGGCATCGTTTCGGTTGCGCTTGTTGTCTACATCTCTCATCGCATGGACGTCATCGATCGTGAAGGGCACCCCATTCATTTGGGTCCGCGGGCGTTTACATATTTTCCCTGGCTTATTTGGGAGATCATTAAGGCAAACATCGACGTCGCCCGGATCATCCTGAAGCGCGATATGCCGATCAGCCCTACACTATTCTTTGTGAAGGGTGGGCAAGAAACCGAACTCGGCCAAGTCGTCTATGGCAATTCGATTACCCTGACCCCCGGCACAATCACCGTCGACATCATCGATGGACAGTTCGAAATCCATGCCTTGACGAGCGAAGCCGCGGACGAACTCGAAAGAGGTGAAATGGACATGCGGGTCACCCGCATGGAAGGCCTCAAAGAGCAGAGCGAATGATGTTTGCCGCCGCCGCTCTCGCCATCTTAGCCACGATGGTTTTGGCCATGATCCGCGCCATTAAGGGCCCCACCGTTTATGACCGGATACTCGCCGTAAATATGTTCGGCACCAAGACGATTCTGTTGATTTCCGTGCTTGGTTTTCTGACCAATCGCCCGGAGTTCATGGACATTGCCCTCGTCTATTCGCTGATCAATTTCATCGGCACGATCGCAATCATGAAATTCTTTAAGTTCAGCCATTTGGGCGAACCCCACACCGAAGATAATCTGGGGGACCTCTAACCCATGATTGCGGACATCTTCAGCTGGATATTTATTCTCGGAGGCTGCGTATTTCTGGTTATCGGCGGAGTTGGCGTTTTGCGCATGCCGGACCTGTTTACCCGCATGCACGCGGCAAGCATCACCGACACCTTGGGTGCGGGCCTCCTCATTCTCGGTATGATGATCCAAGGCGGATTTACCCTGGTCACCGTCAAATTATTCCTGATCATGCTTTTTGCATTTTTTGCCGGCCCGACGGCAACGCACGCACTGGCGCAGGCGGCACTCAGTATGGGTATCAAACCCCTGTTAAGCCAAGACCGCCGACCTGACGCAGTCCAAAGCGACGATAAAGGAGACGGGTTATAGAAGACTTTATCGATATTTCGTTGCTGATCTTTATGGGTGTCGTAGCCTTTGCCATAATCCGCGTCCGTGACCTGTTCGCCGCCGTTATGCTCAGCGGCATCTTCAGTCTTCTCGCGGCCGTACTATACGTCGATTTGGGCGCGGTTGATGTCGCTTTCACCGAAGCAGCGGTCGGCGTGGGCATTGCCACACTGCTTTTTGTCGCCGCCATATCCTTGACCACCGGCAAAGAAAAGGCGCCGAAGAAATCCAGGGCAATGCCCCTCTTTGTGGTCATCGTGACCGGCATGATCCTGCTCTGGGGCACGTTGGATATGCCCCACTACGGCGACCCGAACGCCCCCGCCAATAAGCATGTCGTGCCCCGCTACCTCGAGCAGTCGGGGAAAGAAATCGGATTGCCCAATGTCGTGACATCGGTGCTGGCGAGCTATCGCGGCTATGACACGCTCGGCGAAACATTTGTAATCTTCACCGCCGGCCTAGACGCGCTGGTTCTGCTTGGGCGTGGCCGTAATCGGTGGCGCCCCGGCATGCGGAGCAATCCCAAAGATGAAGAACGGGAGGAAGAAGTATGAACAGGCATTCTATCCTGCGTGTCGTCTCGAAGATCTTCATTCCATTCATCATGTTATTTGCCCTTTACGTACAATTTCATGGTGACTTCGGTCCGGGAGGCGGGTTTCAGGCTGGCGTCATATTTGCCGCTGCTTTCGTCCTGTACGCGCTCATTTATGGCGTCGAAAAGGCCCGAAAAGTCCTGCCTGCAACCGCCACCCGCATTATGCTGATCGTCGGCGTTCTGCTCTTTGCCGGCACCGGGTTTGTCGGAATTTTTCTGGGTGGAAATTACTTGGATTACAGCGCGCTCGCGTCGACTGTCACCGGAGGCCAGCACCTAGGTATCTTCATTGTCGAGCTTGGTGTGGGCATTACTGTCGCCGCGACCATGGTCACCGTTTTCTTTGTCTTTAGTGGTCAGGACTTCTGATGGAGACGGTTCTTGGCCTTTTCAATTTTTGGGCGGTGGTCGTCTTGATGATGGCCGGATTTTATATCGTTATCGCCCACGAAAACCTGATCAAAAAGGTCGTTGGCCTTAACGTATTTCAAGTTGCCGTATTCGTATTTTTTATCTCCATGAGCAAGGTGGATGGCGGGACGGCGCCGATCCTTGGCGAACAGTTCTCAGTTTATGGCAACCCCTTGCCACACGTCCTCATCCTGACCGCCATCGTCGTCGGCATTGCAACCACGGCCCTCGGCCTCGCCATGATTGTTCGCATTCGCGATTCGTTCGACACAATCGAGGATGATGAATTATTTGCCCTTGAGGAAGCAGACGGCTGATGAGCGCTCATTTTGCTATCCTCGTCGTGGTCCTGCCACTCATTGCCTCGCCCTTTTGTGTTTTTGCACGAAAAGGGCCCTTCGCCTGGATTATAGCCTTAGCCTTTAGCTGGATCGCATTGGCAATTTCGGTCGCGCTATTGATACAGGTTCTCGATAATGGACCGATCTCCTACCTGCTCGGTAACTGGGCCGCGCCTTGGGGAATTGAGTATAGGGTCGATATCCTCACCGCTTTCATTCTGGTCTTGGTTTCGGGTATCGGCTCGATCGTTATGCTCTATGCACCGGCCAGTGTGGCTCTCGAAATTCCGGACGACCGGGAATATCTTTTCTATGCAATGTATCTGCTTGCGTTCGCAGGCTTGCTGGGAATCGCAGTTACCGGCGATGCCTTCAACCTCTTTGTATTCCTCGAGATTTCGTCCCTATCATCCTACGTATTGATTAGCCTCGGGGCTGAACGCCGGGCCATGACCGCGGCCTTCCGCTATCTGGTTCTCGGCACAATCGGCGCAACATTCTACGTCATCGGCATCGGGATGATGTACCAGATGACCGGAACGCTTAATATGGCGGATCTCGCCAAGCTCCTACCCGCCGTCGCGGAGACTCGCACCATTGTTGTCGCCGTCGGATTCATGACCGTCGGCATTGGCTTAAAACTGGGGTTGTTTCCCGTTCATGTCTGGCTTCCCAACGCCTATACCTATGCGCCGTCCGTCGTGACCGCTTTTTTGGCGGCGACCGCCACCAAAGTTGCCGTCTATGTCCTGATCCGAATCTACTACACCTTCTTCGAAGCTGCGGTCTTCGATGAATTAAATGTCGATCTTGTGCTGCTGGTATTGGCTGTCGTCGGAATGCTGGCGATGTCTGCCGTGGCAATCTTTCAAACCAACGCCAAACGGCTGCTCGCTTATTCGAGCGTTGCGCAGATCAGCTATATGATCCTGGGCATCAGTTTTGTGACCGTGACCGGCCTGATGGCGACCATCCTTCATTTGTTTAACCACGCCCTGATGAAGGCCGTCCTGTTTATGGCA
>JAQCKY010000272.1 GCA_027592155.1 Pseudomonadota bacterium | reverse complement strand
TATAAGCGGATCCAGGTTGAAGATCCGAAAGACAAAGACGGGCTTTCTCGCCTTGTCGAACTCAAAGATAAAGCCGGCAAGAGCGTGGCCGCTCTGGTGGTTGGCCGGCTCAACCAAGATTTCGGCGGCATTGAAGGGGTTGGAACCTATATCCGAAAGCCCGAAGACGAGCAGTCCTGGCTTGCCAGTGGCCGCCTTGTCGTGCCCGACAAGGTCAAGAATTGGGTCAAACCGGGGTTCTTGAACGTGACGGCAAAACGCGTGGAACATGCGGTCGTCACACAGCCGGATGGCGAGGCCATGGAGGTCAAAAAGGTCGATCCGAAAAGCGGCAATTATCAGATCGTGAATCTGAGCCCGACAGCGAAGGTCAAATATCCCAATGACGTGACCAATATTGGTGACGGACTGGAAGGCCTGGAACTGGAAGATGTGCGCGCCTCTGACAAGATCAAGTTTCTGGTCGACAAGACCATCAAGACGACCTATCGCACGACCGATGGCTTGATCGTCAATGTCGAGCTGTTTGACGGCGGCGGGGACAAGTTCTGGGCCCGCTTCAAGGCGTCATCCATGCCCGATGCAAAAGCCACGGCCGAGATGGATCCGGCAAAAGAGGCGGAAAAAATCAATGCGGCTGTAAAAGACTGGGTCTACCAAGTGCCGGCTTTCAAATATCGTTATATGACCCGAAAGCTCGACGACGTCATCGAAAAGCCCGAGGCGAAAAACTAAATCACACCCTTTTGCCGCAGGGCGTCGCAGGCTGCGGTGTCGAGGTCGAGCAGTTCTTCGAGAATTTCATCCGTATGCTGGCCGAGCGTGGGCGGTGCATGGCGGTAGGCGACCGGCGATTCCGACAATTTAATCGGACTGCCGATCATTTTTACGGGTTTATCGCTGAGCGGGTGATCCATTTCGATACTCATTTCCCGGGCGGTAATTTGGGGGTCTTCGAAAACTTGGTCGAGCCGATTGATCGGGCCGCTGCTGACCTGTATCTCGTCCATCCCTTCCAACCAATGTTTTGACGGTTTGGACCGCACGACTTCGCTCAGCTTTTCGATCAGAATTTTACGATTTCGGACCCGGCCGTCATTGGTCTTGTAACGATCATCCACGGCAAGTTCGGGCACGCCGGCAAAGTCGCAGAAACGTTTAAACTGGCTGTCATTCCCGACGGCGATCACGACGTCGCCGTCAGCGGCGGAAAAGACCTGATAAGGAACAATATTTGGGTGCGCGTTACCCAGCCTTTCCGGCACAACGCCGGAGGTCAGATAGTTCAACCCCTGAATCGATAGGGTCGCGGCCATGGTATCGAGCATGCCGATATCGATGTGCTGGCCTTTCCCGGTGACTTCCCGGTGGCGCAGGGCGGCGTTGATCGAGACAGCGGCCCACATACCGGCCATGAGGTCTGCGATGGGGACGCCGGCTTTCTGCGGTTCACCGTCGGGCTCGCCGGTAATGCTCATGAATCCGCCCATTCCTTGGATGAGGAAATCATAACCGGGCCGCTCCGCTTTAGGCCCGCTATGGCCAAAACCGGTGATGGAACAATAAACAAGCCCAGGATTGTCTTTGTGCAGTTGTTCGTATCCAAGGCCGTATTTTTCCAGATTACCGAACTTAAAATTCTCGACGAGAATGTCGCAGGTCGCGATGAGGTCGCGTGCGAGATCCTGTCCTTCGGGGCTGGTCAGGTCGAGGGTGATTGAGCGCTTGTTGCGGTTGGCGCTTAAGAAATATCCGCTTTCGGTGGTTTCTTTGCCGTCCCCATCGGTCACAAAGGGGGGGCCGAATTTGCGCGTATCGTCGCCCGCGCCGGGGCGTTCGACCTTGATGACGTCGGCTCCGAGATCTCCGAGAATTTGCGTGCAACTCGGTCCCGCAAGCACTCTTGTGAGATCGAAGACTCGAAGGCCGTCGAGTGGTCCTGCCATGTGTTCCTACCCTTTTTTTAAATCGATTTAGCGTAGCCCATCGAACACATCAAATGTTCGGCTGTGTGCTTTCCGGCTCGCTTCCTTCAGATAATAGTCCGGTCTGTGTGTGTTGGAGAACGCGTGTCCCGCGTCATACAGGTAAATCGCAATATTGGGAATGCCGATCAGGGCGGCATGAATCTTGTTGAGTAATTCCTCGGGCACGTGATCGTCATTTTTGCCCATATGAAAGACGGTTTGGCATTTTATGTTCTTACCTTCATCCAGAAACTCGTGGATTTGGGTGCCGTAATAGGCAACCGCCGCATCGATTTCCAATCTTGCCGCGGATAAATAGGCGAGGGTGCCACCGAGGCAAAACCCAACGACGCCGATTTTTCCGTTGCATTCCGGCATCGTCTTCAGTTTGGTAATCATGGAAGCAATATCGTCGATGGCTAGGTCATGATTGAGGGCCCCCCTATATTTGAGGCCCTTCTCCCGTTGTTCCGGATCGTTATGATCGGCGATGAAATTGGGTTCGAGGCGCCAGTACATTTCCGGCGCGGCAACGCAGTACCCTTGTTCCGCAAACATATCGGCTGATTCTTTAATCCAGTTCGTCACACCGAAGATTTCATGAAACATTATGATGCCGGGACCTGGCGGGCCCTTGGGAAGTGCGACGTAAGCTGAAAACTCGCCGCCATCCGTCGCCGAAACGGTAATCGTCTGTCCCGTCATTTTGATCCTGTACTCTATTTGGAAGATTATCCTCGGAGCGGATTGCAGCAAATCAGCGCCATTTGGTCAAACCAAACCCGGGGTGCTTCGGTTGGAGATCGTACAGGACAGGTTCGGTCGCCACAGGCTGTGGATAACTCTGTCGATAACTTAGCTCTCAAACACTCGGATGGTTGCTTGCTTTTGGACGGGTAGTTTGTGAAATGCGAAGGGTCTCTAATAAGTCTATGAAAAAAAACAAAAAATATGGTATTGTTGCATCAAATTCAAATTTCGCGCTTCGAAGTTTTTGAACGATTGTTTGATTTCTCCATTGAAATCAATGTGTACAAGTAACGGCGTCATGTCGAGTATCGAACCGCTGTATTGGGTGTTGGTGAAGTTAAAATTGACCGTATCAAGGTCCATACACCGGGCTGATTTGGCCCTATGCTAGAATTAAGGCAGGAGTTTTACTCTGGCTTAAATATTGATGTTAGCGATATTTTAATTAGTTTTCTCTGCCTGTCCTTTGCCCACATATATTTGCTTTTACTTTCATCTGACCAATTTCCGGGGCCCCATTACCTGGCGTTCTTTTGCCAGCATATACGTGTTCTTCGGCGCTGGAATCAACGCCGGTGCTTCGACCAAAGATTGATCGATTTTAGAGCAATTAACGGGGAAGTTCGGAGAATCCCTGCAGGAACTCATCGACGGCACGGGCGCATTGACGCCCTTCGCGGATTGCCCAAACCACCAGAGACTGTCCGCGCCGCATATCGCCGGCGGCGAATACCTTCGGAACCGATGTCTGGTATTGATCGGTATCAGCAAGCACATTTCCGCTCCCATCGAGCTCAACTTCTAAATCCCGCAGCATGCCCTCTTGGACAGGATGAACAAATCCTAACGCGAGAAGGACAAGATCCGCTTTTAACGGGAAATCCGAACCTTCGACTTGCTGCATTTGCATGCGGCCATCATCGCTCTGGACCCACTCGACCCGGGCGCAGTTCATGGTGGTTACTTTTCCGCCTTGGCCGACAAATTCAGTTGTCGTGACCGCCCAATCGCGCTCAGCGCCCTCAAGATGTGAGCTCGACGTGCGCAGCTTGAGCGGCCATAGCGGCCATGTCAGGTCCTTATTTTCGTGCTCTGGCGGCTTTGGCATAATTTCCAGCTGTGTAACGCTCAGGGCGCCTTGCCGGAAGGATGTGCCCACACAGTCTGAACCGGTGTCTCCGCCCCCAATAACGACGACATGTTTCCCGCTTGCTGAGATTTCGCGATTATTGATGATTTGCTCACCTGAAACTCGGCGATTTTGCTGGGTCAAGAAGTCCATGGCGAAATGGACGCCATCTAAATCCCGTCCCGGGACTTCCAGGTCGCGGGGGAACTCCGAACCACCTGACAGGACGACTGCATCAAACTTATCGTGAAGCTCCTTGATCGCGACATTGACGCCAACATGAGCATTCGATCGGAAGGTGACACCTTCCGTCTTCATCTGCGCGATCCGCCGGTCGATCAGGTGTTTTTCCATTTTGAAATCGGGGATTCCGTATCGCAGCACTCCACCCGGCTTATCGTTCTTTTCGAACAGCGTTACGTCATGCCCAACACGGGCGAGTTGCTGCGCACAGGCCATGCCGGCCGGTCCCGATCCAATTACGGCGACGGATTTGTCGGTACGACGCTTAGGGACCCGAGGCGGTAACCAGCCTTCATCCCAGGCGCGGTCGACGATCGCGCATTCGATGTTCTTAATCGTCACCGGCTTATCGATAATGTTCAGCGTGCAGGCAGCCTCACAGGGAGCGGGGCAAATACGGCCTGTAAATTCAGGAAAATTATTCGTGGAATGGAGCACTTCACTCGCTTCGCGCCACTGCTGCCGATAGACGAGGTCATTCCAGTCCGGGATGATGTTGTTGACCGGACAGCCGGTATGACAAAACGGAATGCCG
>JAQCKY010000271.1 GCA_027592155.1 Pseudomonadota bacterium | reverse complement strand
GGCGGGTTTCTAACCCGCCCTGGACCCGTGGCACCAACCGGGCCCGATCAGCAAACGGGGTTCTTCCGGCAAAACCGCATTCTATTTGCCTAAATAATAGCCAGATATTTTTTTGAATAATTATTTAGGCAAATAGAATGCGGCGCGTAAAACCGCACAAGTTGGCGAGGAGGCCATAAGCATCTGATTTCATTAAGCTATTCTAGCATTCGACCGATCTGCGATAATTGGCATGTATTTTGCGGCGCAGAACGGCAGGATGAGCATAATGCTCAAACAAGAACCGAATGGAGAGTGCCCTATGGATATCAAGAATTTCCGTCCCACCGCCCTCGCTGCCTTCGTTATGGCGGCCGTTCAGGTTTCCACCTCAAATCAATCGGCGGCACAATCCGTACCACCGGCGGTCAGCCCAGAACTTTGGTGCGGCAGCCATACAGACGTCATCAGCGCTTTACAGCGTGAATACGGCGAAACACGAATCTCCCGCGGTCTGACCAATGGCGGCGCCGTCATCGAGGTCTTTGCCTCCGAGGATGGCAGCTTTCCGGTCCTTTTGACCGCACCGAACGGTACTTCCTGCATGATCAGCGCCGGCGATAGCTGGGAAGGCGGTTTAAGCGGTACCGCCCGCGCCCCCAACGCCTGATGGAGAAAGATTATGGAATACGGACTACCAAACATCATCGCCTACCGCATGGACCGTCACGGAACATTGTTCGTTCGGACTCCCGATGGCCGCGAACGCGAAGCAAATAAAAAGGAAATCAACTACCTGCTGACACTACGCCCCGACCTGATATTGCAGCTGGCACAATCTATGTAACCCCGGCGGCATGACTTCCCGTTACCGGTGGCGGTTCCAGGCGATGACGAACCAATGACCGCGCAAGAGATTGCCGCCTATACCGGTCCTCTCCGCGGTGTCGCGCGTAATACTTTCCAAGCCGAGGCAAAAAATGTCGCCACGGCGCGTTTCCTCAATCAAGTGCTCAACCGCCTGCCCGATAACGAAATCGACGACCGCGAAATGTTCAATGCGGCCTGGCGGAAAGCGACCGCAAAAGAGGCCGGCCTGCTATCGCCGGCCGTCCAAGGAGAGGCCGAACGGGTTGCCGCCGATTGCCGGGGAAAATTCGACGGCGAACAATTGCCGAATGTGCGCACCTGTCTTGAATATCACCACGACGCGCTGGCCACCGAGACCACCAAGAAAATCTGGAAGGCAATGAAGCCCGGCGGCTAATCGGCGCGTACCAGTGACGAATCAGGCGCAAGAATTAGCGGTCCAACCAGCCGCTTACCATATCGGTCATCCCGGTATTCAACTTCAAGAGGCGTTTGATGTCTCCGTGGTCATACCGACGATCCTGCGGCCAACCCTAAGACGAGCGCTGGAATCGGTCTTTACCCAGGATTTTAAGGGCCGGACTCAAATCCTCGTCGGTATCGACAAATCCACCGCTGACCGCAAATCCATTTCGGAAATTTGCCGGACTATGCCGGCACATTGCGTTGTGACGGTGATGGATCTCGGTTATTCGACCTCCGTCCGTCATGGCGGTCTTCATCCCGCCAGAGATGGTGGAACGCTGAGAACCGCGCTGAGCTATCTCGCCAACAGCCGGTATGTGTCTTACCTCGATGATGATAATTGGTGGGATCCAAACCATCTCTCCACACTCCTCACAGCAATCGAAAGGTGTGATTGGGCCTTCAGCCTGAGATGGTTCGTCGACCCAGAGAGCAGCACACCACTTTGCATCGACCAATGGGAGTCGACCGGCATCGACTGCGGAGTCTTCGCCGATCAATTCGGCGGATTTGTCGATCCCAATTGCCTCATGCTGGATAAGCTGCGGTGCGAACCAGTTCTTCGGGCTTGGTCAATTCCCGTCGACGGGGACAAGAAAGCCATGAGTGCGGATCGCAATGTGTTTAGGTTACTGCGCGAAAATTTTCGCTCAGCCGCCACCCAATCCGCCACCTGCAAATATGTATTGGATCCAAACGACGGACTACATCCACAGCGCATGGAATGGATACGGGCCGGCGCCGCGCCGGAAAACGCGTCGCAAAGAGTGACTGAACCGTGGGGAAAAATATTTGGGATCGGTCTGTCCCGAACCGGCACGACCAGCCTAACCGAAGCGTTCCGTATGTTGGGTTATACGGCCGTTCATTTTCCAACATCACTCGGTCAAATCGATCACCACGATGCGTCGACGGACACTCCCGTCGCCGCCAATTTCGGGAATCTCGATCAGCGGTATCCAAACAGTAAGTTCATCCTCACAATCCGCGATAAACCGTCCTGGTTGGAATCCTGCGAGAAGTTTTGGCGGAAAAATGGTGAGGATTTTGAGAAAACCGAGTTTATCAGGAACCTGCACGCCACTCTTTACGGCAGCAATGACTTCGATCCCGCACGATTTTCAGCAGCCTATGACCGGCATATCGACGCCGTTGGCGAATTCTTCCGAGACCGACCGAACGATTTGCTGACCCTCGATGTCTTCACCGACGGTGACCCATGGGCGGCTTTATGCGATTTCCTGGAAACGCCCCGGCAACAGGCGCCGTTCCCCCATCAAAACCGCTCAAGCGTCGTCGATGCGCTACTGACACGCCTGTTGGCCGTTATTGGCGATGTCAAGGAAACCGCCACCGTTGCGAATGTGTCAGTCGCTTATATTGATGGCTTGCGCAATGCCGGGATTATTGACGATTTGGACGAACCAATGGTGTTGGATGGGGGCTTAGAAGCCAATCTGATTCTTCGGCGAATCGTCAATGTGAAGGGAGACGACATCGCCGCACGTATCGTAAACGGGCCCTAGGCGACTGCAGCAGCTTGTTCGTCTTCGCTTCCCGTTTCCTCCAGCTCCCCAAGTGTGCGCCAGTTCGTTGTCTTAGGCATCACACCCTCAAACGATGACAGGGTGACGTGGGGGATATGGGGCTCGGTGGTGCCGATGGCCGGTTTGCCGGCGGCGACGGCATTTGCCGCTTCGAGCATCTGTACCCGGAATTTTACAATGCTCAGGTCGCTGGCGCCCAAACGTTCATCGTGGCGGTCGGTGATCGGGCCCATGGATTCCCACATCGCCATATCTTGCGCCGGAATCCCGGTAATCCCGGTAAAATCGCCCGCCTTCATGGCAGCGCGGTCCTGCTTGAACATATTTTCCAGGGTCAAAGATTTTTCGAAATTCTCATCGAGTTCAATACCGACTTCGGCCGCGCAGAACTTGCGCCAGGCGTCTTGATCGATGCCTTTGCCCTCTTCCTCATGCCAGGCGACCCAATAGAACATGGTGGTCACGTCATCGATGGGAAACAGCATCTGCGCCAGTTTGTATTGATCGTTCGGCGGGATCAGCACGGTGAAGGGCGCAATGAACAAGGTGGTCCGTACATAGACGTCGATCTCGGGATTCTTGATCGGCTTGCGCAACGCGGCATACCGGAACCCATAATCGGTCATCTCGATTTCAAGTCGCGGCGATTTATCCGTTGAGGGGCGCAACCAAACGCCGTCTTTTGCCGTCGAACCATCGACCTCGGCCGACGGCATATTCGTGGAATGAAGGCTGGAGCTATGAGCGGAATCAATCGAGCCCTCCAACACCTGCGCCCAATTGCAGGGTGTCTTGATTTTGACGACGCTGATCTTGGTATCCGGAGTCGGCGCCCAGGCCGGCGGCTCAAACGGACGCATGGTTTTCACGTCACCGAGATAAACCCAAATGAAACCACCACATTCCTCAACCGGATAAGCAGCGTGTTTGAAAGCGCCGAGCTTGCGTTCACTGTTCGGCTCCGACGCCATATCGAGCACATTGCCCTCGACGTCGAATTTCCAGCCGTGATAGAGGCAGCGCAAACCGCATTCCTCGTTACGTCCAAAAGCCAGAGATGCCCCCCGGTGAGGACATTTTTCCTGCATGGCGCCGAGATTGCCGTCGGTATCGCGAAACACCACCAAATCCTCGCCCAGCAGACGAGTCCGCACCGGTGCGCCGTCACGTTCGGCAACCTCGTCGGACAAGCAAGCCGGAAGCCAATGTTGGCGCATCAGCTTGCCCATCGGGGCATCGCCCTCAACGCGGCATAGGATATCGTTTTCTTCGGCGGTCATCATAACTTGCAACTCCGGCAACTCTCATGAGACATCTTGATCGCAAGCCTGTAAAGTCATAAACTTAGGGGCCTAAGTTTATATCATTTCGCCATTTTCCTGTCCACAGTGGAAGCGAGCCCGGTAATGCCCAAGCACACCATTAATATGGGCGTCGTCGGGATGGGGCGTGCCTTCACCATTATGTTGCCGACATTCATAAAAGACCCCCGGGTCGCGCTGGTCGCCGGTGCCGACCCGCGCGCCGAGGCCCGTGCCCAGTTCGAGAAGGATTTCAACGCCACCAGTTACGAGGCGTTGGAACCGTTGCTCGACGGCGCTGATATCGACGCGGTCTATCTGGCAACACCGGTTGGCGGGCATGTCGAACAAATCAAAGCCCTGGCCGCCGCCGGCAAACATATCCTGATCGAAAAGCCCCTGGCGCTCACATTGTCCGAATGCCAGTCCATCATCGATACGGTTCGGGGTGCCGGGGTTCAACTCATCGTCGGCCAT
>JAQCKY010000270.1 GCA_027592155.1 Pseudomonadota bacterium | reverse complement strand
ATAATTATGAAGCCGTCAATGTTGAGGCAATCCGCGAAGCGAAACGGAAACGTGAAGAAGCCATCCGCTCCGCCGAGTCCCGGGGTCTCGATGGGGCGGAACGAAAAGCCAAGGAGCGGGCGAAAAAACGGTCTGAGTCCCGGATATATCGCACGTCCAATAAATCCCGCGGCCGTAACCCCGAAGTTCATGCCGATATCCTGTTGAAGGAAACATCACTGCCCTTTGCGGAAATTGCCGCGATTACCGGTCTCGATTTATATTCCGTGGTGGGTCTAAAGCTCAAACAACGACAGTTGACATAAACGCCTCAATCCAAGCCCGGCGGTCGCTCTAAGATTGCGGTCTGGCGCGATAACCGTCTCGCAATCCACGCCCAAGCGATAAGTCCCACGACAGCACCAACGGCGACGGGCGTCTGGACGCCAAATTTGTCTCCCAACGGCCCCAGAATAACGGCGCCGAAGGCCGGAAATCCAATCGCCATGCCGGTACTGATTCCGATCACGCGGCCCCGCACAATGCCGCCGAATGCTGAGCTTTCCGCCATGATGTCGTTCGCCTCCCAGGAACCCCGAACCGGGGTTTCTCGGGGGCGGAGTTTAGCCGTGGTTAAATCCGAAACAAGCATCGATTGGAACCGGCCCGCAATCTGATATGCTTGCCGGGCAATGCATATAAATGTCATCTTCGATACGGTCTGTCCCTGGTGCTTCATCGGTAAGCACCGGTTGGCGCAAGCGTTGAAAGACAATCCTCAGGAGCCGGTTGAAATATCCTGGCAGCCCTTTTTGCTTAATCCGGACATGCCTTTTGAGGGGATGGATTGGCGGCACTATCTTGCGGCAAAATTTGGCGGTGAGTTGCGCGCCGAGCGCGTCTACGCCGCGATCACCGAAGCCGGACGCCAAAGCGGTATCGAATTCGATTTCAACGGCATTCAGCGGATTCCGAGCTCCGTCGACTCCCACCGGCTCATCCGATATGCGGAACGTGACGGCCGCGCGGAAGACGCTGTTGAGCGGATTTTCGACGAATATTTTCTTCGTGGACAAGACATCGGAAACCGATCCATCTTGATCCAAATCGCCGAGGGGCTGGGGCTCGATATCGATGGGTTCCAGGACTACTTATGCGGCGACAAGGATATCGACGATATCCGGGACCAGAACGCGCGTGCTCATCGTTTCGGGATCAGCGGCGTGCCGGCCTTTGTCGTGGACGGACAATTCACCATTTCCGGAGCCCAGGAACCAGCCATCCTGCAGCGCATCTTCGATGTGGCCATCGAGAGGCGCCAGGAGATTCTCGAAATGGGAACTCAGCCCGTTTGAGAAAAATTATGCTGCCGCAGGCGTCACCGCGGCGGCGATCCCCGCCAGATCCCGCATCAGATGATGCACACCGTTGAACCGTGCCTCGGCATTATCCCAAGTCCGCATAAGGACGAGCCGCTGATCGGGCCGCAACTTTGCCGTCCCGCTCTGGGTCGTGATGAACTCAACCAGCCCAGCCAGATTGGAAAAATCATTGCCTCTGAAGGTGACGACCGCCCCCTTGGGGCCGGCCTCAACTTTCTCCACACCGGCATCCCGGCAAAGCCTTTTCAGGGACACAATTTTCAGGAGGTTTTCGACCTCCACGGGCAAAGAGCCAAATCGATCAATTAGCTCGGCGGCAAAGCCCTCAGCCTCATTGGCGCTGCCGAGTTGCGCCGCCCGGCGATACAGGGCCAACCTCAGTCCAAGATCGCCGACATAACTTTCTGGAATGAGAACCGGCAGCCCAACATCGATCTGGGGAACCCATTGGTCTTGCGGCATCGGTTCCCCTGACGCCGCGTATTTTGCTTCCGCGACCGCTTCCTCCAGCATCTGCTGGTAAAGCTCTATCCCGACTTCCCGGATTTCACCCGATTGCTCTTCCCCCAAGAGATTGCCCGCCCCTCGAATATCGAGGTCGTGGCTCGCCAGCATAAATCCGGCGCCCAGGGAATCGAGCGTCTGCATCACCTCCAAACGGCGCTGCGCACCCGTCGTCAGGATTTGGCGTGGCGGCAGCGTGAGGTAGGCATACCCCCGAACTTTGGCCCGGCCGATGCGGCCTCGAAGCTGATACAATTGCGCCAATCCAAAGCGGTCGGCGCGGTGGATGACGATGGTATTAACGGTCGGCAGATCGATGCCGGATTCGATGATGTTGGTGGAAATCAAGACGTCGAACGCACCGTCACAGAATTTGGTCATGACATCTTCGAGGTGATCCGGTGTCATCTGGCCATGGGCGACGACCAGTTTTAATTCCGGCACCAATTTCGAAAGTTCTTTCCGGATGCCGCCCAAATCGGCGATGCGGGGACAGACGTAATAGCTCTGCCCGCCCCGATATTTCTCGCGCATCAGGGCTTCACGCAAGACCACCGGATCAGACGGCAAAACGAATGTCCGGACGGCCAACCGGTCAACCGGGGGTGTTGTGATCAGGCTCATGTCACGGACGCCGGAGAGGGACAGTTGAAGGGTCCGGGGAATCGGCGTCGCGGTCAGGGTCAGAACATGAACATCGGTTTTGATTTCCTTCAGCCGTTCCTTATGGGCGACGCCGAAATGCTGCTCCTCATCGATGATCAGCAATCCGATCCGGTCAAACTCGATTGATTTCGCCAATAAGGCATGGGTGCCGATAACGATATCGACCGAACCGTCGGCCAGTCCTTGGCGAACCATTTTGGCATCGGCGGCATGGACCAGCCGCGAGAGTTGCCGGACATGAATCGGAAAATCGGCGAAACGTTGAACGAAGTTCTGATAATGTTGACGCGCCAACAAGGTTGTCGGCACGACGATGGCAACCTGTTTTCCTTCCATCGCCGTCACAAAGGCGGCGCGCATCGCCACTTCGGTCTTGCCGAACCCGACATCGCCGCAGACCAGCCTGTCCATCGGCTGCCCGCTTGCCAAATCGCCGACGACATCCTCGATGGCGTTGGCCTGATCCTCCGTCTCAACATAGGGGAATCCGGCACAGAATTCGTCATAGAGCCCGGTCGGGGCCTGGTATATCTCGGCCGACCTGATGGCGCGGGCCGCCGCCACATTGATCAAACGCTCGGCCATATCGCGGATCCGCTTTTTAAGCGTCGCGCGCCGTGCCTGCCATGCCGCCCCGCCAAGCTTGTCCAACCTAGCGCTCGTGGTTTCCTCGCCGTAGCGCGATAGCACTTCGATGTTCTCAACCGGGACAAACAGACGATCGCCGCCGGCATAAGAAACGTTCAGGCAATCATGGGCCGCCCCGGCGACATCCAGGGTTGTAAGGCCTTCATAACGGCCAATACCGTGGTCAAGATGGACAACGAGGTCCCCCTCCCCGAGCGACGACGTCTCGGAGATGAAATTTTCCGGCCGGATGCGGGGCCGGGTGGGGCCGCCCAGGCGTTCGCCGAGCAAATCCTGTTCGCTGATTACCGATAGACCGGGGCCGGTAAAACCGCGCTCGAAGCCAAGATCGATGACGGCAACCGATTTGATCGGCAAGGATGCTGTCTCGGACCAAGATTCCGGAATATGCCCCGGCGTCTTAATCCCATGCTCGTTCAAGATCCCCGCCAAACGCTCGGCAGAGCCTCTCGATAACGCGGCGATGATGGTACGGCAGTCATCCGCCTGCAACGCGTCGACATGCTCTTTCAGCGCGTCATACAAATTGACGTCGGGGAGCGCCCGGGCATCGGCAAAGTCCCGCCCCGGCTTGCCGCCGGCGTTGAGGACATTACCGACACCATCCACTGCCTCGAATGGCTGAAACAACAAAACCCGGCGTTGATCCAACAGCGATTTCCATTCCTGAGGATCGACATAAAGCCGGTCCGCCGGTACCGGGCGATAAACGATCTCCGACATCGATAATCCGCGCGCGTCGATGTCGGTCCGCGCTTCATAACATTCCTCGATCAATTCCCATCGCGCGTGCTCGGCTTCGTCTGACTGATAATCCAAGACCACCGATGCCGCGGGGACATAATCCAAAACGGTGCTGAGCCCCTCATAGAACAGAGGTAACCAATGTTCGATACCCGGAAAATGCTGGCCGTTGCTGATCGCCTCATAGAGAGGATCGTCCCCGGATACGGTGCCGAAAAGCGCGCGATAACCGGTCCGGAAACGCCTAATCGACTCCTCGTCGAGTGTCAGTTCGCTGATCGGCTTTAGGACAACTTTGTCCACCGGCTCGGTCGTCCGTTGGCTCAGCGCATCGAAGCCGCGGATGCCCTCAAGCTGGTCGCCGAAAAAATCCAATCTCACGGGCTCCACATGTCCCGGGGGGAATAGATCGATGATGCTGCCCCGAATGGCGTATTCGCCCGGCTCCATGACGGTCTCGGTACGGCCAAATCCGTTACCGGTCAGAAACGCCAAGATGGCGTCTCGATCGACACCGCCGGAAGGCTCGATCGATAAGGTAACATCCGCATAAGTCTTCGGCGTGGGCAGGCGCATGTTCGCGCCCGCCACCGTTGTAACGATTAATCGTCCGGACTGCGCCCGATTGCCGACCAGACGTGTCAGGGCATCGATGCGCCGGCTGATAATATCACTACGGGGTGAAACACGGTCGTAGGGCAGGCAATCCCATGCCGGGATTTCGACGATATCGGTCTCGGGGCTG
>JAQCKY010000269.1 GCA_027592155.1 Pseudomonadota bacterium | reverse complement strand
CTCAGGGAGAGATCGAGGTCCACGCCGCCGGGCTGCGAAACATGCCATGGCCCGTCGGTGTAGATTTCAACCCGGTTCTCCTCCGGATCCCAAAAATAGAGGCTCCAGGCATTGCCATGGGTGCGGCCATATTTGCGTTGGGCGCCGGGCTCGTTTTCCAGCGCATACCAATATTTGCGCAAGTCATCCAGGCTGTTCACATAGAACGAGATTTGATTGATCGTGCTCGGCACATCCGGCGGGCGGCCGGTTGAGATCACCAATTCGTGGTGCGCGCGCGGATCGGTCGTCAGCCAGCAGCGCTTGGTGCCGTTGCCCCAATCCTTGATGTCGGAGACATGAAAGCCGAACAGCCGGACATAGAAATCGAACATCACGTCGAAGTCTGTCACGAAAATGCCGAGATGCCGAAGACGGGCGCGCGGTAGATCTGTCATCGATTAACTCCTGTTGGCAGGGTTCGCCGTCTTCCGCGGCTCGGTTTGAGTACCTGGAAGAATGATTGCAGACCCCCGTTTGCGGTTCAAGCCTAGGGAGGTGTCTGTAACTTCGCCCTTGCCGTCGCCACCCCAACCGATAATCTCCGCCAATGTCTCCAGTCCTCATTCTCCGCGTCTTTATCCCCTTTGCGTTGGGGTTTTATCTCTCCTATCTGTTCCGTTCGATCAATGGGGTGATTTCCCCCGACCTGGTCCGGGATCTCGGCGTCAATGCGGCCGGACTGGGGCTGATCACCAGCGCCTATTTTGTCACCTTTGCCGCCGTTCAATTACCACTCGGCATCTTGCTGGACCGCTATGGGCCGCGCCGTACCGAGGCGGTTTTGATGCTGTTCGCCGCCGCCGGCGCGGCCGTATTCGCGATGGCGGAAACCGTCACCATGCTGATCGTCGGGCGCGCCCTTATTGGGTTTGGCGTCTCGGCCTGCCTGATGGCGGCGTTCAAGGCCTTCAACGACCGGTTCCCCCGCGCGCGGCTGCCCTTCGTCAATTCCTTGATGTTCGCGACCGGCGGTGTCGGCGGCATGAGCGCAACCGCACCCGTCGAGGCGGCGCTGCAATTTACCGATTGGCGGGGCGTGTTCTTCTTCCTTGCGGCGGCATCGCTGCTGGTCGCGCTGTTGGTCTTTTTTGTGGTTCCGGATCAAAAGAAAGAGCCGGGCGCGGCCGCACCTGAAAGCCTGGGCCAACAGATACGCGGTGTCATTCATATCTTCACCAGCCCGGCATTTCTGCGCATCGCGCCGCTCTCCGTCCTGACGCAAGGCTCGACCATCGCGACATTGGGGCTCTGGGCCGGGCCCTGGATGCGCGATGTCGGCGGTTTCGACCGGGCCGAGGCGGCGACGGGCCTGCTTTCCGGTTTCGCGGCATTGACCGTGGGCTATCTGATTTTCGGCAGCCTCGCCGAGCGGTTGAGCCGGCGCGGCTGGAAAGTCGAGACGGTCGCCATTTTCGGCATGTCCGCTTATATGATCACGGAAGTTGCCGTCATCTTCAATCTCAGCCCCTGGCCGATGCTGCTGTGGATCGGTGTCGGATTTTTCGGCCAGACCGGCGGGCTCTGTTACGCCTCCCTGTCTCAGGCTTTCCCGCCGGCGCTGTCGGGGCGGGTCAATACGGCGGTCAATTTGCTCGTTTTCGTGTCGGCGTTCGCCGTGCAGTTGGGCGTCGGCGCCGTCATCGATCTTTGGCCCGGACCTGCCGAGGGCGTATTCGCGGCGGCAGGCTATCAGGCGGCGTTCGGCATCGTGCTTTCGGCGCAACTGGTTGGACTGGCATGGTTTTTGGGATTTGGCCGCCTGTGGTTCAGAAGCGCGCCGTAATTCGCTCGCTTCGGCTTCTAAAATCCGGTCCGCTCTGATATATCCTGGACCGAATCGTCCTCGCTCAAACTCGAAAGAACCGACATGATCCCGCGCTATAGCCGCCCCGACATGGTTGCCATCTGGGAGGCAGCAAACAAGTTCCGGATTTGGTTCGAGATTGAAGCCCATGCCTGCGACGGGCAGGCCGCCTTAGGCGTCATCCCCAAAGAAGCCGCCGCCGCCGTCTGGGCTAAGGGTGAGAAACCCTACACCCCGGAGCGAATCGCGCGCATCGATGAGGTTGAGCGCGAAACCCACCATGATGTTATCGCGTTTACCACCGAACTCGCCGAGCAAGTGGGCGAAGAAGCGCGCTTTATCCATCAGGGCATGACGTCCTCCGATGTGCTGGATACCTGCTTCGCCGTGCAACTGACGCAAGCCACCGATATTCTGCTTGCCGATCTGGATGCTTTGTTGGCGGCGATCAAGACCCGGGCCCTGGAGCATAAATTCACGCCGGTGATGGGGCGCAGTCACGCCATCCATGCCGAGCCGACGACGTTCGGCGTCAAGCTCGCCGGTTATTACGCGGAATTTGCCCGCAACAAAGAACGGCTGATCAATGCCCGCGCCGAAATTTCCACCTGTGCGATCTCCGGCGCGGTCGGCACCTTCGCCAACATCGATCCCAGCGTCGAAGAACATGTCGCCGCCAAAATGGGGCTGGAGCCCGAGACGGTTTCGACGCAGATCATTCCCCGCGACCGCCATGCCATGTATTTCGCGACCCTGGCGGTAATCGCCAGTTCAATCGAACGGCTGGCGACCGAGATTCGCCATATGCAGCGCACCGAGGTGCGCGAGGCCGAGGAATTTTTCTCCGAGGGCCAAAAAGGATCGTCGGCGATGCCCCATAAGCGCAACCCGGTGCTGACAGAAAACCTTACCGGGCTCGCCCGTATCGTCCGGTCTGCCGTCGTGCCCGTCTTGGAAAACGTCACCTCCTGGCATGAGCGCGATATCTCTCACTCGTCGGTTGAACGCATGATCGCACCCGACTCCACGGTGACCCTTGACTTCGCCCTGGCCCGCCTGACCGGCGTAATCGAAAAGCTCCGGGTCTATCCGGAAAATATGAAAAAGAACCTGGAACAACTGGGCGGACTGATCTTTTCAGGCCGCGTGCTTCTAGCGCTCACCCAGGCCGGGATCAGCCGCGAGGACGCTTACAAGATCGTGCAAACCAACGCGATGAAGGTCTGGCAGGAAGGTGCGGATTTCCTGACCGAGCTCAAAGGCGACCCCGAGGTCACTGAGAAACTTTCTTCCGCCGAGCTAGACGCGCTGTTCGATCTCGCCTACCACACCAAGAACGTCGACACGATTTTCAGACGGGTGTTCGGTTAAACCCGGACGTCACGCTCAAGGGTCAATGCTCGTCATCATCGTCCGGTAGCGGGTCCGGCTTGTCTCCTTGGCCGAAGGATTTTCCGCCCTCCGCCATATGGGCAATTTCCTCCGGTGTGCTTTCCCGGCCGAGTATTTCGTTGCGGTGGGGAAAGCGGCCGAACCGCGCGATCAGATCGCGATGCTCGATGGCCGCCTTGTTCGAGCGCTCCCGGCCGGCGCGCGGCATCAGCTCGACGCTGGCCTCCTGTACGGCGAGGTCTTCCGAATGCTCATAGGGCAAATAGAAGAAATGGCGAAATTCCGGTTCCAGCGTAAGGTCAAAGCCGTTGGCGACGGCATGTTGGGCCGCCTCAAGGGCGAGGGGATCGGTCGCGAAAGCACGGGGGCTGCGACGGAACATATTGCGCGGAAACTGGTCGAGCGTAATGGTCAGGGCCAGGCACCCTTCCGCCGTGTCCATCCAATGATCGAGCTCGCCGGCGGCCGCTTTTTCATGGGTCTCCAGGAACCGATCGCGGATTTCCTGGTCGAATTCCGGCGTGCCGCCGCGAAACCAGATATCCCGATGGGTGCCGTATTCCGGTGAGCCCTTCGGGCCGTACCAGAAGTCGAGGATTTCTTGGGCGATGGGATCAATGCTCATCTCGGTCATTCCGCCGCCTTCGCCTTTTTGGCTGAGAACGCGGCGAAGACTTCCATCGGTTCCCCGACCCCGCGCAACGCATGCACGCCGACGGATTCCCATTCCCGGTCCAGCGCCTGGGCAAAGCTTTCACTGACCAGGACCCGGCGTCCGAGGATTTTGGTGAGGTCTTCCAAGCGGGCAACCTCATTCGCCGCTGGCCCGATCACCGAAAACTCCACCCGTTCCGGCACGCCGATATTGCCGTAGATGAGATCGCCCAAATGCAGCCCGAGTCCGAAGTCAAGGGCATCCTCGCCATATTCGGCGCGGGTCCGATTCAGGGCTTCCATTCGCCTTTCCGCTTCCGTGGCTGCGGCAAGGGCTTTCTCGCAGGCCTCTACCTCGCTGTATCCGTCTTCGCGGATCGGATAGATTCCCAAGACCGCATCGCCGATGAAGCGCAATACCTCGCCGCCGTTTTCCAGCACCGCGCCCGCCGTGCACTCGAAGTAAGTGTTGACCGTATCCAGATAGTCTTGGGGTGCCAGGCGATCCGCCAGCGCCGTCGATTGCCGGAGATCGGAGAACCAGATCACGGCATGAATTGTCTCACCGTCACCGCGCTGAATATTACCGTTTAGCACCATTTGACCGGCATCGGGCCCCAAATACGCCGACAACACATTTCGCGTGATCTGTTCCCGAATGGTCATCTTGCAGGCCACCGCGAGGCGTCTTTGAATACGGCGCAGCGCCTGGATGTCTTCGTCGACAAATCCACCAGCCCGGTCGGTCACCCAGGAGCCGATGATGCCGTCCTGCTCA
>JAQCKY010000268.1 GCA_027592155.1 Pseudomonadota bacterium | reverse complement strand
ATAACGGCCACGCCAGCATCCGGGTGAACGACAACCAGATGTTCATCAACATCGGCTCCTGCCAGCGCAGCCAGCTGACGACGAGCGACATCTGCACCATCGATTTCGACGGCAATGTCGTTGCCGGCGAGGGCAAGCCGCCGTTGGAGTTTCATCTCCATGCCGGGATCTATAAAGAACGGCCGGAGGTGCAGGCGATCGTGCATGCCCACCCGAAATGGTCCACCTTTCTGACCATCGTCGGGGCCGAATATGCGCCGGTCTTTGCCCAAGGGACGCTGGTCTATCCCCTGCCCGTGCTGGACTCCCCCAACTCGATCAACAATCCGGTGATGGCGAAACGGCTAACCGACACTTTGGGCGACCGCCCGGCCGCTTTGATGAAAGCCCATGGCGCGGTAACGGTCGGCAAAAACATCGTCGACGCCTTCGTGCTGGCAACCTATCTGGAGGACAACGCCTACCGTCAGTACATGTCCATGCAGATCGGCAAACCCTACAGCTTCACCGAAGAGGAAATCGCGGCCTGTCAGGAGAAGCTGTGGAGTGAAAGCCTGTTCAAGCGCACGTGGGATCATTTTTACTCCAAACTCAACAGCGCCGCGTGATGGCCGAACCGGGAAAATTCCACCTCGCCGCCGTATTGGGCTGGCCGGTGATGCATTCGCGCTCACCGCTCATGCATAATTACTGGTTCGACCAGCAGGGACTGGACGGGCGTTATCTGCCGCTGGCGATTGAGCCGGGAAAGATAGAGCCGGCGCTGCGCGCCCTGCACCCCTTGGGCTTTGCCGGATGCAACGTCACCATCCCCCACAAACTCGAAGCCATGGCGGCGCTGGACGATGTCGACGATGTCGCCCGCAAGATCGGCGCGGTCTCCTGCGTTGTCGTCAACGAGGATGGCTCGCTGTTCGGCACCAATAACGACTGGCTGGGGTTCCTCGGCAATCTGAAACAGGCGCTGCCCGATTGGCGCGCCGATGCCGGCCCGGTGGCGGTGATCGGCGCCGGCGGCGGCAGCCGGGCCGTCTGCTACGGCCTGATCAGCGAAGGCGCGACGGAAGTGCGGCTGGTCAACCGCACCCGAGAACATGCCGACTGCCTTGCCACGGACATTTGCGGTCCCATCGCCGTATCCCCTTGGGAAGACCGCCACGACGCCCTCGAGGGCGCGGCGACCGTGGTCAATACGACCAACCAAGGTATGGTCGGCGAACCGGCCCTGGACCTCCGCCTGGATGCGCTGCCCGCCTCCGCGGTCGTCACCGACATCATCTACACGCCGCTGGAAACCCCGTTGCTCGCCCAGGCCCGGGAACGGGGTCACGCCACCGTCAACGGTCTCGGCATGCTGATCCACCAGGGCCCTCCGGCCTGGAAAAGATGGTTCGGGATCGTGCCGACGGTCACGGCGGAGCTCAGACGGCTAATGGAAGAGAGCATTGACGGGATCTGATCACGACGGGGTCGGAAAAAAATGGACACTAAAGAACAGCTTATCCAAGCGATCCAAAATAAAGGCACTCTGTTCGAGAAAGCCTGGGATTATTACGCGACAATGTTTTTGGCTAACGGGAGCTTCCCATGGAGCAAACCTACAAAGGATCGTGCCATTGCGGTAACGTGCGGTTTGAACTGACGACGGATATCGACCATGTCCGGGTCTGCGACTGTTCGATTTGCCGCAAACGGGGGGCGTTGATCTTTCGTGTGCCGGAAGAGAGCCTCAATATCCTCACCCCCTTCAGCGAGATGACCCTCTATGAGTGGGGATCCAGGACGGCAAAAGACTATTTCTGTCCGGTCTGCGGCATCTTGCCGTTTCGCAAACCCAGCATGCCGACGCACGCCGAAATCGATGAGGGCAAGGCGCCGTTCCACGGCTGGGCGGTAAACACCCGCTGCCTGGACGGGTTCGATATCTTCGACGCACCCGAACGGCGGATCTACCGCGCCGACGTCGATGTCGGCGATATCGTCACGGATGTTTCGAGTTAAGGACGCCACAACGTCCCGCTTCCGGTCCGATATGGAGACCTGCTTCGCCGCCAACGCCTTCTAGAGCAAGCCGGGCGGATAGCGTCTCCTCGGCCTTAGCCCGTCTTGATTTTGTGTATCAATAAAAACTGCGCGCAAGCCGCCGCCGAGGAAATTGAAAACACGAGAGCGAAACCCGACAGCGCCACCAGGACCCCGCCAACCAGGGGAAAAAGATAGGCCGGCGCCGTAAGCGCGTTGAAGTAACCGCTGTAGGACGGACGTTTCGTCTCCGGCGAGATGTCCATCAGATAGCCGATCACCGCAATCGTCAGTCCATTCGCCAGGGCGCCCAGAACAAAAAACAAGGCAAGGAAGGCGAGGAACAGCTCTTGCGCCGGCGGCAGCCCAAACCAGACAATCGCCAAGACGGCGACCGGCGGCACGGCGCGACCCAGGGCAATCGCCTGAAGCAAGCTCCTTTTCCCGAGCAGGTCTCCCCACCATCCCCATAAAATATTGGACGCCAACGCGCCGGCGGTCTGGGCGGCCAGGAGCAATGCCACGCCCGACAGCTCGACGCCGATTGCAGACGCCTGCACGATATAGAACGGCATGGCCATCAGCACCAATCCGCCGAACCACTGGGCATAGACGAAAAGACGAAACTGCCGGTCGGTCCGAAAGACCTGAACCCCCTCCCGCAAATAGTCGGCAAAGGCAGTTTGACGGAGATTCTTACTCGCGCTCTCCGGCTCGCCCATGGCGACAAACACAGAAGACGACAGGATCATGAGAACCGACGCCATGCCGAATATTGCGGCGTAAGAAGCGGGAAACGGCAGGCGCCCAACGAAGCCATCGGCAACGCCGGCAACACCCAAGGCCAGTACGCCGCCGCCGAAAAATCTCGTCGCCAGGAGCCGGCTTCTTTTTTCCGACGGTATCGACCGCGCCACGATGTCGTTATAGGGCACGGCCACAAGACCGCTGACGAAGGAATAGGCAGTCCAAATCGTCAGGACCGCGGCGGCAAGTATGGATGCGGACCATCCGGCGCCGAACGCCAAAACGAGGGAAAGGAGTCCGATACAAGCGGCGCGGCCAAATCCGCCCACGACATAGTACCCCATGCTCGATCCGCGCCTTTCCGCGTGGTATCCGACGAACAGTTGCGGGGATAACCATCCAACCCTCAGGATCGTCGTCACGGCGCCGACCAATACGGAACTGCCCGTCAGTTGATGGACCAGGGCCGCCATAATCGTGCCCGAATCGACCGCGGCCGAGCCGGCTTGAAAGGTCACACCGGAAATCGCGACATTTGCGAAACGCGACCGATTTCTCGGCCCTTGCCCGCTCGACGACGGTTCTGTCCCAGCGCTAATGGTCATGGCGCCAACGAGTTTGCCTGACTCTGGTGTAACCACAAATCAAATCTGTCGTTACCCGTCGGATTGGATGTGACGCCGTGGACGACCGTCACGTAACGGACGCAGGGTGACGGGCGGATATTTTCCGCTACCGTTGGTTTCTGCCACCGCGCGGGCCCGCGCCCGCTCGCCCGCGCCTGGGCCGTGCGGGGAATACGGTAGCGGGGGGACGGTCACCATCGGCGCGTTTTCGTTCCTTCTCTCCTTTCCTCGCGGCCTATGCTTGTCTACCATCCCCTGAATAACTCTGGGGAGACCTCCATGGACGGTGGGATAGGACAGCCGGTTCGGCGCAAGGAAGATTTGCGGCTTTTGACCGGCGCGGGACGCTATACGGACGATATAAGCCTGGAAAACCAGGCCCATGCGCATTTCCTGCGGGCGTCCCATGCCCATGCCAGGATCACCCATATCGATGTCAGCGCCGCCCGCGCCCTGCCCGGCGTGCTGGCGGTTTATACCGCCGAGGATTTCAAAGCCGACGGCTATGCCCCGGCGATGGTGCGGGGGCCGGTGGTCATTCCGCCCGATGTCCTCAACCCGCCCAACCCCGGCCTGATCCCCCGCGCCGGTACCGAGCATTACGAGACACCTGGTTTCGCCTTCGCCGATGGCATCGTCCATAAGGTCGGCGAATGTGTCGCCCTGGTGGTCGCCGAGACGTTGGCGCTGGCCAAAGACGGCGCCGAGCTGATCGACGTCAATTACGAACCCCTGCCGGTGGTGATCGATCCCGTCCGGGCGATGGAGCCGGATGCGCCGCAGGTCTGGGATCATATCCCGGGTAATGTCGTTATCTCCGTCGAGCGGGGCGACCAAGCCGCCACCGACAAGGCCTTTGCCGAGGCGGCCCACCGGGTCAAACTTCGGCTGCGCAATAACCGGGTCGGGCTCCTGCCGATGGAGAACCGCGCCCAGGTCGTCGAATACGATGCGGCGCGCGAGCATTTCACCTTTTACTGCTGTCAGGCCCGGACCTTTCTGACCCAACAGGCGATGGCCCGAAATCTCAATGTCGAGCCCGATCAGGTCCGTATCATTCGCGGCGATGTGGGCGGCAGTTTCGGCGGGCGCTACGGCGCGATGCATGAGAACGTGCTCACCGCCTGGGCCGCGCGCAAAATCGGGCGGCCGATCAAATGGACCTGTGAGCGCAGCGACGGCATGGTCAGCGATCTTCAAGCCCGCGAGCAGGATGCCACCGCCGAACTGGCACTGGATGCCGGGGGTCGTATTCTCGGCCTCCGGGTCGAGATTATTCACAGCGCAGGCGCCGTG
>JAQCKY010000267.1 GCA_027592155.1 Pseudomonadota bacterium | reverse complement strand
CCCGAAGTCGATTGGAAATTCGGGGCGCCGCCGCCGCAAAAGAAAACCGGACTGGTTAACCGCTTGCGCTACGGGTTGTTCCAGGCCGGAAATTCACGAATTGTCCTGGACGTTTCCAGTCGCGTCCAAATTCAGAACTCCTTCGTGATTCCCCCGAAGCCGTCGGACAAACGATACCGTCTCGTCATCGATCTCGTGAAGGCAACAGGCCCGGAAACGGCAGCGAATAAAATCGTCAGCGCGCCGGCTCTGGCGCCAATCGCGCCCCGGCAGGCTTTGCCCCGGCAAGAAGCGAAGATCACAGCGTCCACGACGCCACGATTTGAGCGGCCTGGGATAAAGCCCTTGCCGCCCCTCGAGCGCCGGGTGAATCGCCGTAAGGTTATCGTCATCGATCCAGGACATGGGGGGGTCGATCCCGGTGCAATCGGGCGTTCCGGGGTGTTTGAGAAAAAACTGACCTTAGCCGCCGCCCACGCTTTGAAACGCGAACTCGATCGAAGCGGACGTTACAGTGTGTTTCTGACCCGGTCCGGCGATACGTTTTTGCGGTTGCGGGACCGCTTCGCGGTTGCCCGGCACAACAAAGCGGATCTGTTTATATCACTGCACGCCGATACGATCCGTCGCAGCGATGTACGCGGTTTATCCGTCTATACCTTGTCTGAAAAGGCGTCAGACCGGGAAGCGGCGGAACTCGCCGAACAGGAAAACAAGGCCGATCTCATCGCGGGGGTCGATCTCACGGACGAGCCAAAAGAAGTTACCAATATCCTGATTGATTTGGCGCAACGGGAAACCCTCAATCAGTCTGCTCGATTTGCACGGCATTTGGTTGAGGAGCTGCGTGGCGTAACAGCATTGCTCAGAAATAGTCACCGATTCGCCGGATTCGCCGTTTTGAAGGCGCCGGATGTTCCCTCGGTTCTGATCGAACTGGGGTTCCTCTCGAACGGTCAGGATGAAAAAGCGCTCATGCGGCCAGGTTACCGGAAAAAGATTGCGGTGGCTCTAAAGCGCGCGATCGATCGCTATTTTGTGCGCGTGGAACAGGTTGAACGTCGCTAGGGTTGGGTCGTTCCAGGGTTTTTGGACCATGAGATGGGTACGGTGCCACAAAGCGGCCACTTTTTTTTATTAGGGAAAAAGCCCATATAGTTCTAGTCCCCCTCAATTCGGAGGGGCTTATTTTCCGGCGGAGTAAATCGCCTTAGTCCGATGCTCAAAACCTTTGTCGTCCTGATGAGTTTTATTTTTTTTGTGGCGCTGGCGACAGCGGGCGGCGGACTTTACGTATTTTACGAGTTTGGACGAGGGCTTCCCGATTATCGGCAGCTCGCCCGCTACGAGCCGCCGGTGATGACGCGGGTGCAAGCGGGCGATGGGCGCCTTCTGGCGGAATATGCAGAACAAAAGCGTGTATTCGTGCCGAAGGCAGCGATGCCAAAGCTGGTTATTCAAGCATTTCTCTCCGCTGAGGATAAGAATTTCTATTATCACCCCGGTGTCGATATTGCCGGCATTGCGCGGGCGGTTGTCATCAATCTGAAGAATGTTTTTCAGGACCGCCGTCCGGTCGGCGCCTCGACCATTACACAACAAGTGGCCAAAAACTTCCTGTTGACGAACGCCGTTTCATTGGACCGCAAGGTCAAAGAAGCAATCCTTGCCTTCCGGATCGAGCGGGCTCTTTCAAAAGACCGAATCCTCGAGCTCTATCTCAACGAAATCTACCTCGGGTTCAGCGCCTATGGCGTGGCGTCTGCGGCGATCAATTATTTCAACAAATCTCTCGATGATCTGACGATATCGGAGGCGGCGTTCCTGGCCGCGCTTCCCAAGGCGCCCAGTAATTACAATCCTTACCGACGGCCGGAAGCAGCAAAGGGCCGGCGCGATTGGGTCATCGATCGGATGCTCGAAAATGGCCATATCACCGCGGCGGAAGCGGCAGCGGCGGCGGCGGTTCCTTTGGAGGTTGTAAAGCGGCGCGATACGGAATTCGTACGTGCCGACTTTTTCGCAGAAGAAGTCCGGCGCGAACTCTCCTCGAAGTATGGTGAAAATGATCTCTACAAAGGTGGGCTCTCGGTCCGCACCACGCTTGATCCCAAGCTTCAGGAGATCGCCGATCAGGCGTTGCGCGATGGTTTGGAGGCCTATGACCGCCGTCATGGCTGGCGTGGGCCCTTCGCCACCATCGATCCTGCCGGCGACTGGCTGGTCCAGCTTTCTAAAATTGAGGTGCCCGCGGATCTTCCCGGCTGGCGGCTGGCTGCCGTGCGGCGTGTCGAGGACGGTGGGGCTGAGATCGGTCTGGATGACGGCAGTCAGGCATATCTGCCCTTGGCCGAACTGAGATGGGCCCGCAAACAGCTCAAGAATGGCGGACGGGGCGCCTCCGTTAGGCGGGCCGGCGATGCTCTTGCCGTGGGCGATGTGATCCTGGTGGACGCCGTAAGCAAAAATTCCAAGGGCGATCCCTATCCCGAAGGGACCTATGGAATGAGGCAAATCCCTGAGATCAATGGCGCCATCGTTGCGCTCGATCCTCATACGGGGCGGGTGCTGGCGATGTCGGGAGGCTATTCCTTTGCCCATAGCAAATTCAACCGTGCCGTCCAGGCTAAGCGCCAACCGGGGTCTGCGTTCAAACCGTTTGTCTATTTGGCGGCTTTGGACTCCGGTTACTCTCCTTCCACGTTAATTCTCGACGCCCCCTTTGTGATCGATCAAGGACCGGGTTTGCCGAAATGGCGTCCCGCCAACTACACCAAGAAATTTTATGGACCCAGCACCATGCGCCTGGGGATTGAGAAGTCGCGTAACCTGATGACGGTTCGGCTCGCCCAGACCATCGGTATCGACAAGGTCGCCGATTACGCAAAACGGTTCGGTGTTGACGAGGATATGCCGCACCGGCTCTCTATGTCGTTGGGTGCCGGTGAGACGACTCTGCTCAATCTGACCACGGCCTATGCCATGATCGTTAATGGCGGCAAAAAAATTGTGCCGACGCTGATCGACCGCATCCAGGATCGGGATGGCCGCACCGTATTCCGACACGACAATCGGCAATGCCTCCGATGCAAAGCAGATTTTTGGACCGGCCAAGAGGTCCCGAAGATTCCGGATCCCCGGCCGCAGGTGACCACGCCGGAGAGCGCCTTTCAAATGGTGTCGATGCTGGAAGGGGTTGTTCAGCGGGGTACAGGGCGTCGAATCAAAGAAATCGGGAAGCCGCTTGCCGGTAAGACAGGGACGACAAATGAGTCTCTGGATACCTGGTTCGTCGGGTTTTCGCCGGACCTCGCGGTTGGTGTGTTCGCCGGTTTTGACACACCGCGCAGTTTGGGCCGGTTGGAACAGGGGGCCAGCGTCGCGGCACCGATTTTCAAGGATTTTATGGCAAGCGCTCTCGCCGAGAAGCCGACCATCCCTTTCCGGATTCCCCCAGGAATTCAACTTGTCCGGGTCGATAGTACCGACGGGCTTCCCGTCGCAACCACCAACCGTAATGTCATCCTGGAAGCCTTCAAAACCGGCTCGGTTCCAAGTAGCAAAGCGCTGGTGCTCGAGGGCGTTAGCACAACCGTCTCCGCACCGCGGACGGGTACAGGCGGGCTATACTAAATTATCGTCTCTTGAGGCGGCCCGAAGAAGCCAGTAAAAACCTCCCCTGATCGACCGGTTCAAAAATCCTACCGAGGCCACACCATGCGTGCGGAAATCGAAAACCTAGTGACTGAGATTGAGCAGGCAGTCGACCTGCTGAGGAGGCGGCTTTGACTATGATTCCGCCACCCGCCGCTTGGATGAGCTAAACACCCTCGCCGAAGATCCTGAACTTTGGAGTAATCCTCAGCGTGGCCAATCGGTGATGCGTGAGCGTACCCGGTTGGAAAATGGCATTAATGCCGTCGATAAGATCAAACGAGATATCGCTGACAGTGTTGAGTTGATTGCCCTCGGCGAAGAGGAGGGCGATTCCGGTGTCATTGATGAGGCCGAAGCGGCTTTGCAGACACTCCATAAAGAAGTTGAGATCGCAAAGGTCTCGGCGCTGCTGTCCGGCGAGGCCGACGGCAATGATTGTTATCTTGAGGTGCATGCCGGCGCCGGCGGTACCGAAGCCCAGGATTGGGCGAGCATGCTGCTCCGGATGTACATCCGTTGGGCGGAAAAACACGGATATAAAGTCGAATGGCTAGAAGAAAGCCTCGGAGAAGAAGCAGGGCTCAAATCCACCACCATCAAGATCAGCGGTGAGGATGCTTATGGCTGGCTCAAAACCGAAAGCGGTGTCCACCGGTTGGTGAGGATTTCACCCTATGATTCCAGTGCTAGGCGGCATACCAGTTTTGCCTCAGCGGGGGTCTTTCCCGTTATCGACGACACCATCGATATTGAGATTGAAGACAAAGACCTCCGGGTCGATACCTACCGCGCCTCCGGAGCCGGCGGACAGCATATCAATAAAACCGACTCGGCGATCCGTTTGACCCATCTGCCCACCGGCATTGTTGTGCAGTGTCAGAACGATCGCTCCCAGCACCGCAACCGGGCGATGGCAATGGATATGCTGCGGGCGCGGCTCTATGAGGCCGAGCTCCAGCGCCGGGAAGCCGCCGCTCAGGCCGAGCACGATGCCAAAACCGATATCGGCTGGGGCCATCAGATCCGCTCCTATGTGC
>JAQCKY010000266.1 GCA_027592155.1 Pseudomonadota bacterium | reverse complement strand
CCGCCGAAATAATCCGCGGTCAGAGCCGGCATCAATGCGACCATGCCGCCATAAAATACGCCGAATAAAACCGCGAACACCCCCAGCGACCAAAAATCATGGGAGAACCACCACCACAGCGAAATTGCCCCCATTCCGAAAAACATGACGGCCAACGACGGTCGGCGCCCGAACCGGTCGGCGAGCCCCGCCATTCCGAAACGCCCGACGATACTGCCGATCCCGACCAAGCCGACAAGCAACACAGCCCGCGCGTCGCCGATGCCGGCATCACGGGCATACTCCGCGAGATGAACAAAAGGGATAAAGACTACCAGGGCGTTACATATCTGGGCGAGATAGAGAAGAGCAAACGGCCGCGTTCCGATGGCGGTGCGCACCGAAAAAACCGAGATGGATGGAGGTGGATTGCGAGAAACAGCCTCCGCCGAAACGGCCCCGGTATTCCCGTCGGGCGACAACCCCCGCCGCGCCGGATCATTGCTCAGCATCGCTGCACCGACGAGACCCAGCAATAACGGTATACCGGCCATCCATAGATAAGCATCACGCCATCCCGTACCGATCACGAGACGCGCCGCGAGAAGGGGCACCACCAGCGTTCCCACACCAATCCCCGCGACCGCCAAGCCGGACGCCAATCCGCGCAGGGAGTGAAACCACCTCTGTATAACCCCCAGAACCGGCACATAGATACAGCCGACGCCGACGCCGATCCCGATGACATAGATGAGATTGATCTGCCAAAGCGTGGTGGCTTGCCCCAGCAACACAAGCGCCGCTGAAATCAGAACCATCCCAAAAAGACAAACCCAACGTGCCCCGAGCCGGTCTGCAAGAGGGCCGCTAAAGACGCCAAACCCAAAAAATACCGCCGCGCTTGTCGAGAATATGAGGGATATTTGCCCCCGCGAGGCGTCGAAGGTCGTTTGCAGGCTGCCAAAAAACGCCGAAAACGAATAGGCCACTCCAAATGCAACCATCAGGCACAGGAAACCACCAAACACCACGATCCAACCGTAGAAGAAAATCGGCATTTTCAGTGTTCCCATATTCCCTTACTCAGGTCGAGATTTCGCCATTGGCTGAGCCCGTCAATTCGCCCAAACTGTATCGTCGTTCAATCTGCATGACACGGGAATTAAAAGCCTGCAATGACTCCGCCCGACCTCGCCACCGCAGCCCGGGAGCTGTGCAACAACCGCATCCGGCCCGTAGAAATGGCGCCGTTACCCGAAAGTTTGCGCCCCCGGGACGAACCGGAAGCCTATCGTCTCCAGGAACTTCTCCACCAACAGCTCACGAACTCCGGGTTCGGGCAACGAGCCGGGTTCAAGGTCGGCTGCACCACCAAGGTCATGCAAACCTTTATGGAAATTGATCATCCCTGCAGCGGTGGGGTCATGTCGGAAACTGTCTACAAGGAATATGCTCGCTGCTCTTATTCCGGCTTCGCCCGGATTGGCGTCGAAGCCGAGATCGCCGTGCGGCTTGGTGCCGACCTGCCCGCTAGGGACACGCCCTATCGCCGCGAAGACGTTGCCGCCGCGGTTGAAAGTTGCATGGCGTCCATCGAGCTGGTCGACGAACGGTATGATGATTTCCGGCGCTTCGATATTGAAACCCTTGTCGCCGACGATTTCTTCAACGCAGGTTGCGTACTTGGGCCCGAATGCCGGGATTGGCGTGCCCTCGACCTTGGCAAAATAGGCGGCCGCATGCGCGCCGATGGTAGGGAAATCGGGACCGGCGTCGGCGCCGATATCCTCGGCCATCCCTTCGAAGCACTGGCCTGGCTTGCCAACAATCGGGCCGAGCAGGGGCTCGGGCTAACATCAGGTGAATTTATTACACTCGGCAGCATCGTGCAGACCCATTGGGTGTCGCCGGGCGAGCGGATCAACGTCGAGATTGAAGGGTTGGGAAGCGCGTCTGTGGAGTTCCTTGCCAGCACAGCCGAAGTCGATTAACCACGCGCACTTAAAATAAGGAATACGGTCATGCCCGACGATCATCCAGTTCTGCCCTATCTTCGCCCAACGCTGCAAGGCCTGCCTCGTTGGAACCCGACCCAAGTATTACCGTCAGAATCGACGGGCAAGATTCACCGGATGGACCTCAACGAATGTCCCTTTCCGCCATCGCCGAAAGTCGTTGAGGCGATGCGGAACATGGCGGAGAACGTTAACCGTTACCCCGATGGGGGCTTGCCGCGTTTGACGGCACGGATCTCAGAAAACGTTGGTATTCCCGGGTCACACATCTGCTGGGGAACCGGCAGTTCCGAACTGCTGACCAACATTATCGGTATGTCGGTTGGCCCGGGCGCCGGTCTGGTCGCGCCCGATCCGATCTGGCGCCGCTTCGCAGGCATTTTCGCCGCCAACGGTGCCGATATCACCCGCGTGCCCAACAAATCCGACAGCACGCTTGATGCAACCGGACTCGTCTCGGCGATCGGCAACAATACGCGTATTTTGGTCTGCGTCACGCCGAACAATCCGACGGGTCTGATGCTGTCGGCGGACGAGGTCACCTATATTGCCTCCGAGACCCCCGAGAACGTGCTCCTCTATGTCGATGAGGCCTACCACGAATTCGCTATTAAGGCGGGCGGGCCCGATGCTCTGGACATTCTCAAACAGCGCAAGGGACCCTGGGTTCTGACCCGAACCTTCTCGAAGGCTTATGCCTTGGCGGGACTGAGGGTCGGTTATGCAATTTGCAGTTCTGATGAGATTGCCGATGCTTTGCGCGCCATGACCGGCACCTTCAACGCATCGGCTTACGCAGAAGCCGCAGCGCTGGCGGCCTTGGACGACCCGGACTATCGCGAGATGATCTTGGATAATAACGAGAGAGAGCGGGAGCGCCTGATCGCCGGTATGGCAGAGTTGGGTATTGCCGCCCTTCCCTCGGTGACAAACTTCGTCTCGGCGCCGACCGGCCGTCCCGCCGGACCGATCGCCCAAGGCATGCGGGAGCGGGGAATCCGGATCGCCACATGGCCCGACGAAGGTTATGAGGACTACATCCGTGTATCGGTTGGACTCGCCGAGGATACGGACGCTTTTCTGGAGGCATTACGGGATATCTTCAGCAGCCAAAGCTAACCCTCCCGCGCCGCCGAGCGACCCACCGTTCTGTAATCAGGCTATCCTTTTGGATAGTCCGTTACCCCAATGACCGCTGTAATTACGGGCAATCAATCGTTAATTTTAAATTCTCTATACTGTTACCGTAATTTTGATAAAAAAATAAGCGTCTGGTCCCGCGAATCCTGCAGGAACAGTCTGGATACCGAATGCGCGACACCCCCGACAGCCCTGAATTTGACGATCAATATCGCGACGAGCAGTTACGCCATTTCTTTGGCGATGCCGTCATTGGCGCCGTTGTCATCGACCTCGACGATACCTTCCATCGCGTCAACCGATCCTTCTGCAGGATGCTTGGCTACGAAGAAGACGAACTGATTGGAAAATCACCGTTATTGTTCACCCATTCCGAAGACACTGCCTTAACCACCGGCGCGATCGCATCGATCAACAGGAATAATCAGGATTCATTTCAAATTGAGAAAAGATACCTGACCAAAGACAACCGGATCGTCTGGGCTCACGTCAGCGCCACGGCTGTGCGCAGCGCGGTTGGAGAGCTTCTCTATTACGTTTCCCAGATCGAGGATATCACCGAACGAAAGCGGGTCGAAGCAGCTCTACAGGAGAGCGAGGCGCGCCTTGCTCGAACGATCGCCGGATCCAGCGATGGGTTATGAGAATGGAATATCCAGACCGGTGAGGAATATATTTCGCCGAGATGGATGGAAATTATCGGTTACCACCCAAATGAGCTTGAACAGAGCCGAAATACATTCCTGTCCCTATTGCATCCAGACGACCAGAAATTGGTGCATGCAAAGGTGAAAGCACAAATAGACGACGGGATGCCCTATGAGATCGAACTTCGGTTGCGCCATAAAAGTGGTCATTATGTCTGGGTAAAATCACGGGCCAAGGTTTTCCTCGACCACAACGGTGCACCCCTATATCTAGCCGGTTCGATTACAGACCTTACCAATGACAGGCGCAAAGATGCCGAAACCGAAGAGTTCGAGTCGCGGTACCGTACACTCTTCGAAATGGCGAAAGACGGCATCGTCGTCCATGTCGGCGACGAGCCGGTCGTTCTCGACTGCAACGAGACTTTTGCCCTGCGCCTCGGCTATGAACGGGGAGAATTGATCGGTCAGCCCCTATCAATCTTCACCTGTCGTCTCTCCGATGACGTCCGCGCCAAACGTCGCGAAAAGGTCGCAGAGGAAACCCATGCAACCTTTGAATCGATACACTACCGAAAAGACGGCACATCCTTTCCTGTTGAGATCAGCAGCAGCATTATTCGATTAAATAACCGGCCGGCCGTTCTTTCTATTGTCCGCGATAATTCCGAGCGTAAGGCGTTCGAGACTGCGCTGCTCGCCAGCGAGCAGCGATTCAAAGATTTTGCCGAAACCACTGCCGATCGCCTCTGGGAAGCGGATACCGAATTCCGATACACGTTTGTTACCGAGCTTCCGGCAGAAGCGGATCGGTTAGATGCCAAGGAAATGATCGGTAAACGTATTTGGGAATTTCCCATGATCGATCCGACGGACGAGAATTGGACACAACACCGCGCCATCGTCGCTGCGCGGC
>JAQCKY010000265.1 GCA_027592155.1 Pseudomonadota bacterium | reverse complement strand
AGAATTCCTCATCGCACGCCGCCATGTCGAGACCTTGCATCGGGCCGACATCGAGGCCGACCGCCCGCACCGCCATCATGAAATAGGCAGCCTGGAGCGAGCCGTTCTTGATCGCCCATGGCTGTTTGAGGTTGGGGTTCTCCTCCATCCGTCCCTTCACATCGTCGGGCCGATGCGGCGCGAAAAACGGCGATTTTTGACCGAATTCCAAATCATTGCCGAGAATAGCGATAACCGGCGCTTGCATCGTTTTGGCACGGTTGCGCTCAAACATGATCGGCTCAAGACGCTTTTTGGCCTCATCGGATTTGACGAACGTAATGCGCATGGGAATGCAGTTCGCGCTCGTTGGACCGAATTTCATAATGTCATAAATCGCTTTGATCTGTTCGTCGGAAACCCGCTCGTCTGTCCAACCGTTAAAGCTTCGGGCTTCCCGGAACATCAGGTCCACCGCATTATCATCGAGCTTGTCGATGCGGCCACGGATGTTACGGATCGATTCTTGAGCCACGAGATCGATGTCGTCCTTGGGTGGCAAATTGGCCATGTCGAATACCCTTAATCAGTTGCGCCTGTTGGAGCGGTTGATTAAAGGGGGCAGAGGGACATTGCAACCATGCTTACTCGACAACGATGGTGTAGGTGTACGCCGTGCCGTCACCGCTGTTCAAATCCTTCGGGTCCTTCAACAAGGCAAAGGTCGGGCGATATTTCCCCGCTTTACTGCCGCCGGTAAATTGAACCTGCATGATGGCGCCGCCGATCCGCTTGCCGGCGCGTTCACTGAAGACGCCGGTTGGTTGGGACAAAAGCGGCTTACCACCGGTATTCAGCGAACGCGCCTCCTGCCCCTTCGCCCCGGAGGGAGCACTGGCTTTGACCCCCCCGATGATCTGATCTTTTTGCGGATCGAGATCGCCGTTCCCATCCGTATCGCGAACAATCAAACCTCCGTTATAGCGGGCAAGGGGTGCCGGTTTGGAGTAGTTCATCGCCCGAAGCTGCTGGGTCGATAACACGCCAACACCGATAATCCCCCCCTTAAAATTTCGGATTTGCGCCGGACTTCCGTTCGGCTTGTCGAACAGCATAAAGGTCAAGGGTACCGTCCCAACAGTTTTGCCCAGAACATCGCCGGGTTTGATGCGCTGCCAATTATGGTTACGCCCCTGATTCAAAAAATTGTTGGGGTGGATTTGCGGCAATTCCGTATCGAAGAACCGAACCGGGGCGCTACCGCTTGCGGTCACCGCACCGCTGCCATCGATAATACGGACCTTGACGGTGCCGACATCACCGACATTTCGAAACGCAACAGTGCTGAGACCGATGTGAAAAGTCTTCAGCCCGATATTGGGGATCGGATCGAGCTTTTTCACCGTGGCGCGCGGCAGCAACTTTTCCGCCGGCAACCCCGCCGGCGTCGGCGCGGTAATATAGAAGGTGTTTTTGTTCGCACCCTCTTTGGAAACATAGCCTATCGCCCGCGACGAGAGACCCTGTTGCGGGGTACCGGACACCATGTGAACGGCGCCTGTATCCATGGCGATGCCGGGATCACGCTCGAAACCCTCCGCCATCTCGACCTCGATCCGGCCGCCGGGCGGGATACCGAACCCCGGTATTTTGGGATCGTAGAATTCGATCCCCTCAGCGCCCGGTTTCTGGAGATAAATGTTGATGAGGCTCGGCCCGCCCTTCACCAAACCCGTGGCATTCAGAGGTGAGCCAGTTACCTTACCGACAATACCGTCTGCTTGCGCCGGCTGCACGACGGCGAGCATCAACGCCGCGCTCGCCCCTGCAAAAATTAAATCCGCCTTCTTCTTCACCATACCCGTATCACTCCGGTGGTATCCGTTAAGGACCGGATTATGCTGGGCAGGCTTGTCGGTAAGCCACGCAAATCATCGTGCTTCACCGCAATGTGAAAACAGGAATCGCCTAGCGGATTTTGAAAACGAGTTTCCCGCGAAGGTGGCGCGACTCACTGATCTTATGGGCTTCAACAACATCGGAGAGCGCATAGGTTGTGATCTCCGGCGGCTTCACGGCGCCGGATTCGTAGAGCTCAACGATCCGTTCCAGATGTTCCCGGTCACGGCCAACAGCGGGGCGCAGCCCCTCCACATCGGTGCGGTCGGTTGGGGGCGCTTTCGCACCGGATGCAATGAACGCAATACGCCCGCCCGGCTTTAGGACCTGATAGGACTCAGTCGCCGTACCCCCGCCGACGGTTTCGAATACGGCATCGCAATTGGAAACAACCGAGGTGAATATCTCGTTGTTGTAATCGATGATGCGTTCGGCGCCGAGGCTCCGAAGATAGTCATGGTTCGACGCGCTCGCCGTGGTGATGACGTGGGCGCCGATATGGCGGGCGAGCTGGATCGCGTAACTGGCGACCCCGCCGGCGCCGCCTTGGATCAGGATGGTCTCGCCGGGCTGAAGCTTCAGCGTATCTTCCACCGAGATCAACGCGGTTAAGCCGGTAAGCGCTAAGGCCGCCGCAACTTCGTGGCTCATTGAGTCCGGCTTTTTTGCAACGATGGACGCCTTCATGGCGATCTTTTCGGCATAGGCGCCTTCTTGGCCTTGATCGCAGACGCCAAAGACCGCGTCGCCGACCGCGAGGTCATCGACCCCTTCGCCGACTTCGCTGACCACGCCGGAGAAATCTCGCCCCAGGATGTAGGGGAAGCTGGTGATCCCGTAAGCCCCACCGCCCTCTCGCACTTTCCAATCAGCGCCATTAACCGTCGCGGCGTGGATATCGATGACGACCTCACCGGGGCCCGCCGTCGGGTCCGGAGCGTCGCCGTAATACAAAACGTCGGCGCCGCCGTTGCTGTCCATTAGTGCTGCCTTCATCCCAACCTCCTTAGCTGACTCTATCGGGCTTTATGCCCCCCCGGGTCGGGATCGACAAGCCTTGCGAGCAATGACTTGAGTTGATCCAGCTCACCGCCACCCAACGCATCGCCGTAAGAGTTCTCAATTTTCTCTTTGATCCGGTCGGCGACGGTTAGAAAATCTCTGCCATGCTGGGTGTAGCGGATGAGCCGGGCGCGGCCGTCTTCGGGATCTGGAAAGCGCTCCACCAATCCCGCTTTCACAAGCTCATCGACAAACTGACCGACCGCCTGTTTGGTCAGCCCGGCCCTCTCGGCGATGAGTGTCTGACGAACGCCCCGGTCGCGGTCCAAATAGCCGAGCACATTGGCTTGAGCAAATGTGATACCGGAATAGCCGTTTTCGCGCAGCCCCTCCACGAAAGCGTCCATCCACAGCCGACTCGCTTGCCAGAGTCGCCATCCGATATGGTGGGGAAGTTCGGTCATCCTGCCTGCAAATTATCATTACTCAAGTGACTTGACTAAACCCAATTGCGATATATAGTCAAGTTACTTTACTAATATGATTGAGGACGGAACGATGATCAAACGAACTATCAATTAAGAGCATCTGGACAGCATCCGCCAAGTGATCGAGGGTTATGCGCAGGGTGCGGACACCCACAATGCCGAGAAATTGGACAGCGCCTTCCACGACCTCTTCCGGGTCGTCGCGATGACACCTGAGGGAGTTCGCAACCTCGACAAAGCCGCTTACCTCTCCCTCATTCGCGACGAAAAGATCGGGGGAACATCCCGGGAATTGGATATTGAGTGGATCGTCGCCGACGGCAACACCGCGCGGGCAGAGGTCAAACTCGCCGGCCCCACGACTGTGTTTCATGACGATCTGTCCTTCGTTCGCGAAAACGACACCTGGCAGATCGTCAACAACGTAACCCATGTGCAGGCGCGCTGACCGGGAACACCGCCCTCGTCGGTGAAGACGGATCGACACTCTGGGCTTAGAGATTTCTCACTGCATCGTCGATCATCGCGGCAAGCTCGACCGGTCGGCTCACAAGCGGCGCATGACCGCTGTCGATCTCGTAATGCCGGGCACCCGGCACCAACTCCTGCATCCGGCGTTGCGCCGCCTGGACCACGGATTGATCCAGCGTCGCCTCCACGTAGGCGCGAGGGATGCGGCCGAAATTCCGCTTGGTCAGTCGGGCAAAGATATCGCGACCGCGCTGGGGATGAGGTTTGAGATTCTTCGCCGCGGCATTGGCGATTTTCGGTGGGCAATCTTGGAGGAATATCTTCTGGCCGGCGCCCTTGCGCACCGTGCTGGTCTCACCGTCTTTCGACCAATCCAGATAGGGCACGATACCCAGCACCTCCGGGTACTCATCCTTTAATTCCTCCACCAACTCGGCAAAGCGCATACGGCTGGGCAGCATCATACCGGCGACATAGATTATCGCCTTGACCCGACGAGGCTCTAGCTCCCCGAGTTGGCTCGCGAGGATGCCGCCACTGGAATGACCAATGACGACGACATCCTCGCCGATGCGGTCAAGCTCGGCGCGCAAGAACGTCATGTAGAGCTCCATGGAGACTTTTTCCGGCGGCGTGTCATCCGGGCCGTTACCATTTCCCGGCATGTCGACCGCATGACAGCGAAACCCGAGTTTCTGCAGTTCCGGTATCAAATAGCTCCAAGCCCAAGCGCCCTGCCAGGCGCCGTGGATCAAAAGCAGGTCCCGGGTTTTAATCGCCATTGTTATAGGCCCAGGGTCGCGATGCCCCACCCCCCGAATGCCGCAAATATGACGACCAGCCAGGGCGGGGTTTTCCAG
>JAQCKY010000264.1 GCA_027592155.1 Pseudomonadota bacterium | reverse complement strand
GACTCACATCACACATCAAGGCAAAGTTGTCCGGGAGGCCTACGAGCGGTCCGGGCTCATTTACAAACCGACGAACCATCGGATCATTGAGCGCGAGCTTGCGGAATATGAATTGGCGGATCGCATCGCCGTCCCGACTCATTTTGCCGCAAAGACCTTCGTCGAGCGCGGTTTCGCGCCGGACAAAATCATCGTTAACCCCTACGGATCGACACTTAGTGCCGGAAAAACGAGACGCCGGCCACCGGGCGCGATCACCCGTATCCTCTTCGTTGGCGGCGTCGGCCCCAGAAAAGGAATACCTACTTTGCTCGACGCATTTTCCGACCTTTCGCAACCGGCGGAATTGGTTCTCGCCGGTCCGGTTGAACAGGGGATGGAAACCTTACTGGCGGGCCGGCAGCGGCAGTCGGTCTCCGTGCTTGGGGCGGTATCGGCGGATCGCGTCGCAGAAGAAATGGCGGATGCGGACATTTTTTGCCTGCCGAGTGTGGAAGAAGGCCTCTCTTTGGCCCTCCTGCAGGCCCTCGGTGCCGGATTGCCTGTGGTTGCCACCGCTGAAAGTGGCGCCGAGGATGTCATCGAACAAGGCCGGGAAGGCTTTATAGTACCGGTCCACGATCAAGCGGCGCTGACCGAGCGGCTGGAATTTCTAATCGATAATCCTCCCCTGCGCGACGAAATGGCGATTGCCGCTAAGCGGCGGGTGGCTGAAGGATTTGGTTGGTCCGACTACGGTGATCGGGCGGTTGCTTTGTATAACCAGGTTCTCGGCGGTTAGCGCTCGTCACTTCCGCACGCACTCTAACCCACCGTCACGGGTTCGAAACAGGAACTGCCCCAAAAGATTTCCCCGACAAATTGGATCGGCAATGCGGGCTGATAGATAGGCGGTTGCCGCCGCATCAAGTTTGATCGGCCAGATGAACGCCGCGCGGTCCAGGAGTTTAAATTGAGCGGCTGAAAATCTATACGGAAGCGCCAAATCATAATGAAAATATCCCGCACCGCCGCGTTGAGTGCGGATACCGTAATATTTGGCGGCATCATACTCGGAACCGTGGGTACCTTGTGCGATCGCGTAGCCTGATGTTCCTGCGAGCCCACGGGATTGCAGCACTTCACGAAGGCGAATGGATTCCGACTCGATCTGCCGATGAATGGAGCCGAAGGGGGCATGTGTTAGATTTCGATCGGCAATGCTTGCGACGGATCGATGGATCTGGACGCCCTGCCAGATCAATCCGAGAAAGATCAGCAATCCGACAGCCGCCCGCACCGGCATCTTGCCCCACAGACGATCACCAAGGGTCGTCCCGTCGCCGCTCGGTCGCGATAGCAGACGAAGGGTGCCGATTGCCAACAAACCAATCCCCATGACATGGGCGACCCGGATCGGCAGCCTTACAAACCGCTGGAATGATTCCAAATAGGTGCTGTCGAGGGCCCCGTAACAAAATGCATAGGCATAAAACATGGCGAGAACGTAAAGCGCGACAAACACAATGCCGGCGAAGACGACGGGGAACATCCGCCGCGACGTCAACGCCACAACCAGGACTCCGGCCGCGAACAGCGACAGGGACATCTTAAACTCGCCGCCATAGACGATGAACGCATCGGCCATGCGCCCCCACAGCGAAAGCCCCTTGGGGGTTGCCAGGACAAGCAGGTCTCCACTGAAAAAATCGCCGCTTGTCGCCAGGCAAGATTGTCCGGTGCGGTGAACCGACCATGTGCCAAAGGCGGCAAAAAAGGGAATGCTTTGCAGCATGCCAATCCAAACCGCGCGGCGCAGGAACCTCCGGTCAAACCATCCGGAGATACTGCCTGACAACATTCTTTCACGTCCCTCGCGCCATACCATCGACGCCCAAACGAAAGCGAGCGGCAGGCCAAAAGCGATCATGGCGACTTTTAAGATGTAGCCGGCCGCCATGACCAAGCCCATGTAGAGCCCAACGACCGCACGGTTCAGCCCCTCATACTGGGCAACAACCGCAAGCGCCATCATCGCGATCACGGCGTAAAGCATGGGCCTGTCAATCAAGAAGTCGGTGGGATAGAGCACCCAACTTGCCTCGACACCGAGCATGCCAAGCACAACGACCCAGGCGAACCCCACCTGCCCGAATTCCGTGAATGTGCCCAAATTCTCTTCATCGCGAATCGCTGCAAAGTAAGATCCGGCGATCCAACGCAAGAGGTCATAGATCAGACCGAGCAGCCCGACATGCATCAGGAACTGAATTGATGCGGCGCGGCTTTCGTCAAAGGTCTCATAAAACAGGTTCGGGAAAACCACCAAGAGCGGCCATCCGTTAGTATAGGCGCCGAGATGGTAATTGACCTGATCCGACCAAAATGAGTTCGCCAGGAAGATTTGACGCGACAGCCGGAGCCAGCTGGCGAATTCGTCCCCGAGATACGGTCTGTACTCGACACCGTTGTGCAGGGCGACAACGAAACCAGCGATAAAAGTCAGCACCCATACAGGATGAGCGAACTGGAGGACAGAAAATTCCATCCAGTTACGCGCCCGCAACCGTCGCGACAGACCTAACAACCCGCCTGCCGCCGCGAGCGCAACGATCAGCCAAGCCAACGGAATTAGGGGGATACCGGCCACCACATTGCCGAAATACAACAAAAACGGCAGCGCAAACCCCGCCCCCATGAAGCGCAGTCCGATCCAACCATGGCCGTCGCCAGACGGTATCGGCAGGAGTTGCGACAACGCCAGGATCAAAACAAAGAGGAAAAGAAGGTCCATTAAATTCCGATACCCTTACCCGGCTACCAATAGACGATCGACCGAAGGCTTATGCCAGGACTGCGGGTCGAGGCCGAGCACCTGGAGCATCGCCGGCGCGGCATCGGTAATCGGCACCGTCTCAGCCGCGGCGGAGAGGCGTCCCCCCTTCTGCCACGCCAAAATCAATCCGGTGTCTTCATGGTGAGCCGTCGATTGCTCATTATTCGCGGACTGCCAAATATGTTCGCTTGCGCGCACATGGAAAGCGTTGTCCCGGCGGTATTGAATCAAACTGTCCGGTTCCTTCTGGAGCACTGGTGGAACATTGAGCTCCAAAAACAACTGGTGCCCCCGCCGGTCGATATGAAACAGCGGATCATCACCCTCTATGTGGAGCTCTCCGATGCGCGTCCCCGCATCCGTGGCAGCGGCTTCGCTTTCAAAATTGACCGTTACGTCGGGGTTCATCTGATGGAAAACCTGAAACTGCGATAGCCCCATTTTCTCGAATAGAATTTCCGGCTCCACAAGCCGTACTACCGGATTATGGATCTCGCTTACGGGGTCGTAGGCGCGCTGGCCGAGCCCAGTCACCACCATGATGACGGTGCCGTCTGGAACGCTGTCCGCCAACTGTCCCAGCATCCGGTCCATCCAACGGAAGCCCCGCTCGATCCAATGGCTATATTTGCGTTCCTCGGCGTCCCGCGCTTCGACGCTTTTGAAGAACCGTTCATCGGTGGCGCTGAGTTGAGCTTTGAATGCTGCCGGCTCGCTCGCCCGCCAGAAGCGGTGCTGCATATAGGCGATATGGTTAAGATTGAGGGTTGAAAATGCCGGGCGGTATTTCAGGAACAGCGAATGGTAATTATCAAACGACAGATAGCTGTGCAGCATCGCCCGTTCCGGCCCCACACGGGGCCCCTGAACCTGTTCACGAAGGGGCTGAGCCAAGGTCCGAAGAGCCGTGCCAAAACGTGTTCCTCCCGCCATCGACCGCAGGAGCCTGTTGCTTGCCGTCGCCGCCATATTCAGAAAATTTCCGGAGTAGTTATGAGCCGCCAGCAGGAATAGCTCTTGGAGCGCCCGCATGTCTTGCGGTTTACAATCTGCCGTGTCCGACAACGCTTCGGGCAGATAAAAATCGGCGTCGCCCCTCGGCGGAAAACTCATCAGGGAACCGAATACCCCATGGCTCACCGATTGTTCGTTACAAACGTCCCAAACCCATTTGCCGACGAGATGACTGATATCTTGGCCGTACCCAACGATCCCGTGCTCCTCGGGCATCAGCCCGGTATAAACCGTCGGCCAAATTATCCAGGGGCTGATCAACCTGTGATAACGCTCCTGAGTTGGATCGATACCCGGGATCGACGTCCGAACGAGTGCGCCCTCGTCGAGGAACCGGGCGAACCAAGGCAGCGTGCCCTTCGAACTGAACTTCCGGATAAAATGCTCCGACGCCTCGTTCAATTCAATGACCAGTAAATGAGGGTGCGGCATCGATGATCCGGAACATGGTGACAACCCGGCTCCCGTGGCCGAGTTCCGGGAGATTAGTCGCGGCTTGTTAACGATGCAACGGAGTGAATTCTCCGTGCGATCCAGCAAGCGTCCAATTCGAGGGCCATTGACGCGAATTTTCGAATTCCATAGTGTGAAATCAACCTATAGCAGACGTAGGGAAGAAGGTCGAAATCGGTAAATATGGTGAATACCGATACGGCTACAGGGCAGGCTGGCAAGACAAACATTTAAGCCTACCAATTCGAATTGGGTAGGTTTAAAAAAGACCAAGCCTGAAAACCGCTTAACGACTGGGAGAACTCCATGCGATCAAGACTATTGAAGCACGCTGTCACCGCCACTGTGTTGGGTGCGGCTGTCGCCCTTGCACCAACGGTTGCAAATTCACAATCAGCGCCAAAAATTTTCCGTTCCGACA
>JAQCKY010000263.1 GCA_027592155.1 Pseudomonadota bacterium | reverse complement strand
CCCGTGGAACACTCTCTTTCTGTGGCTTGAAGGTGCGGTAAGCAGCTTACGCCGCCCCCGCCTCGAGTGCCCCGACTGGGTCGATGCCTGGCCCGCCGTCATTCTGTTCTGGATATTCGCTTGGATGGAAGTGGCCTGGGACAACGCCGCCGACCCCAGAAGCTTGGCAATCGCGATCGGCGTGTATTCGCTGATCACTTGGACCGGCATGGCGTTGTTCGGCCGCGAAGAATGGCAACGCCGGGGGGAGTTCTTCGCTGTTCTCTATAGCCTGTTCGCCCGCTTCGCCATCACCGAGACCCGGGTTCTTCACTCCGAGACTTGCGGGACTTGTACGCCTTTCGACAGCCGCCAAGACGGCGCAGGCTGCGTTGGCTGTGAACAAGGATTGGCTGCCGCCCCGCCGGAAAGCCGCCAATGGAACCTGCGCCCGCCCGGGATCGGCCTGATTACCACACAGCCCCCGCCGGCCGGCGTGATGATCATCATCCTCGCGGTCCTGGCATCGGTGACCTTCGATGGATTTACCGAAACAGAGGCCTGGCGCGATCTGGCCGTCACCGTCTTCGAACACATCCGCCCGATGGGTCAAACCGCCATCGTGCTGATTGAACTGATGGGCGTATACGGTTTCCCCGCGATCTTTATCGCCGCCTATCTCTTGGTGATTTTTCTGATCGCGCTGTTCGGCGGACGCCTCGACGCTTATTGGAGTCTGGCCCGGATATTTTCATTCTCGATCGTGCCGATTGTTATCGGGTATCACCTCTCCCACAACTTCACCCAGGTTCTGGTCGAAGGACAATATACGATTGCCCAGGTCTCCGACCCTTTCGGGTTCGGCTGGGACATCTTCGGCACGGCGAAGCGGCAGGTTGAAATCGGCGTCATGGATGCCCAAACCTTCTGGTTCTTATCGGTCACCGCCATCGTCGTCGGCCATGTGATTGCCGTTTACCTTGCTCACGCCGAGGCGCTTGCCTTCTTCGGCGACCGCAACAAAGCCTTGATCAGCCAAATCCCGATGATTTCCCTGATGGCCGGCTATACCATGATCAGCCTCTGGATCATCGCTCAACCCGTGGTCATTTAATGCCTAGTCGACAACAGCGATTCCCTGAATCTCGACCATCATCGCAGGCTGGGCGAACCCGGCGACCGTGAGCATGGCGCTCGCCGGAAAGTTGCCGTCAGGAAAATACTCACGGCGGATTTTGGTGAATTCATCGCCATGGCGAGCATCGATGATAAAGACTGTCATCGTCACCAGATCGGCGAGGCCGGCCCCTGCTTCCTCTAACGTTTTTGATAGGTTCGTAAATGACTGCCGGGTCTGTGCGGCGAAATCGCCGGCCAGGGAGTTCCCCATCTCATCTACCGGAGCGCCATGACCCGCCGCCCAAACCATGCGGCCGCCCTCGGTGATCACGGCGGGGGAAAAGGCCCGATTCTTTCGCTGCCAGGTTCCTTCAACATAACTGCGGCTCATCCCATTGCCTCCCTTCTTTGATAATGCCAGTTCCCAAGTGAGCCATAGTTTTGCCGATGAGGGTAGACTAAATAGCCGAGCTAAGGTTTGACGCCCGGCATGCCTGATCTCTATCTTGCCGCCAAACGAAACATCAAGCAGGAACAACGCAATGCGCCCTCTACAATTTGGTGTCACCGAATGGGATCCCGGCCGCGCGCTGGCAGGCTTCACGCTGTTTTCGCCCTTGGGCGGTGACGAATGTTTGCTGATCGGCATGCGAGGCGAAGTTCGTCATCAATGGCGCCTCCCGGCGACCATCGCCAATTTCGGCTACCTGCTTAAAAATGGAAATCTTCTTGTCACAACCAGAACCGAGGAAGGCCCCAAAGGATTAGCTGCCGACGGTGGACGCATCCTTGAGTTGGATTGGGGCGGCAATATTGTCTGGGAACATACCGATCATTTCCTGCACCATGATTTCAACCGCTGCCCCAACGGCAACACGGTCTATCTCGCCTGGTCAGCGATGAGCGAGTCTGACGCCAAGAAGGCCAAAGGCGGTATCCCCGGCTCCGAGCATAACGGACATATTTATGAAGACGTTCTCCGCGAAGTAACGCCTGAGGGTGAGCTTGTCTGGGAATGGTATATGCACGACCACTTCCCGATGGATAAATACGAACTCCGCCACAATCAGTCGCGTCTTGAGTTTGCCCATGCCAACGCCTGTCACGTTCAAGAAGACGGCAATGTCTTGGTCAGTTGGCGAAGTCTCGATCTGATTGCGCTGATCGACCGCCAAACCAGCAAGGTCATTTGGGAGATGCATGACCGCACGTTTGGAGGACAGCATGATCCTCGTCGGCTGGAGAACGGCAACATCACGCTTTTTGCCAACGGCAGCGATCAACCCCGACCGGAGTTTTCCCGGGTCTTAGAAATCGATCCCGATAAGAAAGAAGTGGTATGGGAGTATAAAGGCACTCCACGGGGTACGTTCTATTCACCGCGAATCTCCGGCGCCCAGCGCCTTGCAAATGGAAATACGCTGATTTGTGAGGGCGATAGCGGTCGCCTCTTCGAAGTCACCATCGGTGGCGAGATCGTCTGGGAATACGTATCCCCTTTCTATCATAACGCACCATTGGGGCGCACGAATCGCATATTCAGAGCGCGACGTTACGCTACGGATTCAGATGAAATAATGGGACGCCTCCCACTGGCCGTTTAGTTTCAGGGTGCAGACAAAGAACCGCCCCGGTTGTGTGGGGCAACTGGGGCAAGGACGCCACAAGGGGAAAGTGGCATGAATGCTTACATCCCTCAAAGAGCAAGCAATTATATTTCTTTCGATAGTGTTACCCCGATTCCAGCCCAAAGGGCAAGTCGTTCAGAAAATTTTCAACTTTGGATATGGAAGTTTAAGATTTAACTCTACGAAAAAGAGAAAATTTATAGAGAAGAAAACCATAATTTGAACCCAGGACGATTGCGGCGCACCCGTCTTCCGATAGAATTCATGACGAACAAAAAAATCGATACAGGAAGGATCTGCGCCCATGACACGCTTTGCAATCAGCCAGCCGGTTACCCAAGTTGAAGCACCACGGCTTTTGACCGGCAAAGGCCGCTACACCGACGATGTAAAGCTAGCCCGCCAAGCCCATGGCGTCTTTCTCCGCTCCCCTCATGCCCACGCGGATATCGTCCGGATCGATACATCCGCGGCCGAAGCATTGCCCGGCGTCATTGCCATTCTGACGGGCGCGGATTACGCCGATGATAAGCTCGGAGAGGTCACCGGGATTTCACCGCAGAAGCGCCGGGATGGCTCCCCCATGTATCGCCCACCGCGCCCGGCTTTGACCCGCGACCGCGTTCATCATGTCGGCCACGCCGTCGCGCTCATCGTCGCCGAGAGTATCAATCAGGCCAAGGATGCAGCGGAGGCGATTGACATCGAGTACGCTCCCCTGCCGTTCACGATATCAACCGAGACCGCAAACAAGCCAGGATCCATCGCGCTTCGCGAAGACTGTCCCGATAACGAAGCCCTTTTCGCCGAGCGCGGCAGCGCCGAAGCCGTCGATAAAGCCTTCGCCGGCGCGGCCCATATTGTCCGGGAACATTTCGTCGTCAGCCGGGTCGCCGCGAACGCCATGGAGCCCCGTGCCGTCGTCGCGGAGTACGACGAGGGCCGCGATCACTTCACTATCTATGCCTGTCACCAGCGCCCCTATATTTGGCGCACGCTGATGACAAAACATGTCTTCGATATCGCCGAGAACCAGATGCGGATTATCGCAGGCGATGTCGGCGGGTCATTTGGCATGAAAGGCGGACTCTATCCGGAGGTTCCCCTGATCGCCTGGGCCGCCAAACGCGTCGGCCGGCCGGTCAAATGGACCTGCGAACGCAGCGAAGGCCATATGGCGGACGATCAGGCTCGCGACATGGTCGTCGATGCTGAACTCGCCCTGGATGAAGACGGCAAATTTCTAGGGATCCGCTATTCCGGCAACAACAATGTCGGCGCCTTCGTGACCATGATCGGCTTCCTGTCCACGCCCGGCATCGCCGGCGCCCTTTGCGGAACCTATGATATGCCGGCCGCGCACGGGACCGCGGCCGCCGTGATGACCAACACGGTGCCCGTATCCAATTACCGCGCCCCCGGCGGAACCCCCGGCACTTACGTCTTGGAACGAATCATCGATATCGCCGCATCGGAACTCGGTCTCGATCCCGCGGAGATACGCCGGCGGAACCTTATCCCGGCGGATGCAATGCCCTATACATTGCCGATCGGATCATCCTATGACTGCGGAGAGTTTGAAGCCGTCATGGATAAATGTCTGGCTCTGTCCGATTACGCGGGCGGAGCGGCACGCATCGAAGAAGCCAAGTCGCGCGGCAAGCTGAGGGGCATCGGCCTGTCGACAACCGTCGATCCCTCTGCCGGGCCGACGCCGGAGACCGCCGAACTCCGATTCGATCCCGGCGGCACGGCAACCATCGTCGTTGGATCGACGGCCGGCGGCCAAAGCCACGAAACGATTTACACCCAGATCATTTCCGACCGCCTGGGCATGGAGGCCGAAGACATTCGCGTCATCGAAGGCGACACGGACAAGCTCGCATGGGGAACCGGCACCGGCGGTGCCAGGACCGCGACCATCGGCGGCGGCGCCGTTTATCGCTCTGTCGACAAGGTAATCGAGAAGGGCAGACGCATCGC
>JAQCKY010000262.1 GCA_027592155.1 Pseudomonadota bacterium | reverse complement strand
TTTTACCCGATCATGGGCGTGACCCTGATCGAGACCGTCGGGTGGCGGCAGGGTTGGGTCATCGTCGGCACGGTTTATGCCGTGGTGTTGATCCCAATCGTCTTGTGGTCCTTGAAGGGTATCTCCCTCCGGCATGAGCGTTATGTGGAAGCCCGTGATGCAAAAGCCGAGACCCGTCGGTTGGCGGTTGCCGGCGGCGCGGATGACAGCGGTCGTGACGGTAAGGTCTCGGATTTAATCCGGGATATCCGTTTCTATCTGATCTTTCCGGCGATTACCGCGCCGTCGATGATCCTGACGGGGTTCATTTTTCACCAAGTACCTTTGGTCGAGGCCAAGGGTTGGTCCCACGCTGCTTTTGCAAGCGGATTTGGCGGATTTGCAGTTGGATCGTTTATGACCTCAATGGTGTTGGGGACGGTCATCGATCGGATCGGCGCGACCCGGGTGCTTCCCTACTTCCAGTTGCCGCTGATCGCGGGCTTGGCGCTCATTGCTGTGTTCGACCATACCGCCGTGTCGTTCATCTTCCTCATCCTTATCGGCATGAATCTCGGTGGGACGATCACCCTGCTGGGCAGTATCTGGGCCGAGATTTACGGCACCACTTATCTGGGCGCAGTGCGGTCATTCTCCGCGTTCCAGGTGGTGGCCAGTGCGCTGGGGCCTTGGTTGATGGGGTGGCTGCTGGACATTAATTTTTCAATTGAGACGATCGCCGTCATGTCGATCGCCTATGCGGTAGCGGTCTCCATCTTGGCGGCTGTTCCGAAGTTTGAGCGGCGATAACCAGACTTGCTGACGGCTTGCCTCTCCGTCTCTATACGCGCTACGATTTAGTTGCAAATTCATCTAGTTGTTGGGGGAGGAAAATGCGATGACACGCGCCCGCGAAATTCATGATGGTCTCGACCATCCGATTATCGATGGAGACGGACATATCCTTGAAGTGCCGATGGTGCTGTTGGACTACGTCAAACGAATTGCCGGTGCCGAGGTTGCCGAACGGTTTGAAAACCGCGAGCTGCCGGACACCTATCGCGGGATTCGATCGATCTTCTGGGGCATGCCCTCGGGGCCCCACACCCTTGACCGCGCCACTGCGATGTTGCCGAAACTCTATGCCGAGCGACTGGACGATGCCGGGATCGATCACGGCATCGTCTATTCAACCAATGTGCTGTCGCTTCAGCACATCCGGTATGACGAGATCCGCCAGGTCGGCCATCGGGCGCTCAATACCATGTTCGCCGATATCTTCTCCGACGTGGGGCACAAACTGACGCCGTCCGCGGCCATCCCGATGTATTCACCGGCGGAGGCGCTGGCGGAACTGGATTATGCGGTTGGCGAATTGGGGTTCAAGGCGGCGACCTTTGGGACGGAACTGCGCCTCGCGCCGCCGGACGTCATCCGGGACGCGCCCCATCTCGCCAAGGATATCGAACGGGTCCATCCGGTCGCAATGGACTCGCTGGAAGATTATGATCCGGTCTGGCAGAAATGTCTGGATATGAAGATCGCTGTGGCGAGCCATACGGCGGGCCGTGGCGGCATGGGACGCCGGTCCTCACCGAGCAACTACGTCTTCAATCACCTAGGAGATTTTGCCGAGAGCGCCAATTATTTCTGCCGTTGCGTCTTCATGGGCGGTGTCACACGCCGTTTTCCAGGGCTTAATTTTGGGTTCCTCGAAGGCGGCGTCGGCTGGGCCGCTCAGCTTTACAACGACATCATCGAGCATTGGGAAAAGCGTAACATTGACGCCCTGCACAGCAATCTCGATCCGTCCAAACTCGACCTGGATCTGATGGCCGAAATGGCGCGCAAATATGGCGGCAATATTCTGACCGCGGAGGCGCTGTGCGATCAGCCCAAACGCGGCGGCATGGGTGGGATCCTCAAAACCCAAATCGAGCTCGACGAGTTCAAGGCGCTGGAAATCACCAACGAACGTGACATCATAGATCTATTTATCGAGCCGTTCTATTTCGGCTGCGAGGCCGACGACCGGATCAATGGCGTCGCCTTCGACGGCAAACTCAACCATTTCGGGGCCCATCTAAAGGCGATCTTCTCCTCCGATATCGGCCATTGGGATGTCACCGATATGAACAACTGCGTGCCTGACGCCTATGGCATGGTGGAGGAAGGGGTGATGGACGACGACGCCTTCCGGTCCTTTATGTTCGGCAACATCGTCGAGTTCTTTACCAAACAGAACCCGGACTTCTTTAAAGGAACGACGGTTGAGGACAAGGTCGCCGCGCATCTTGGTCAAACTGCGGCGGCGGCATAATTCCAGCTACTTTTCTCCGGCAGGACGGGGGGAATTAGCGACGATGTCTCCGAGCGGCTCCCCCGCCTTGTTGAAGTATTGATGGTTGCCGGGGCGCTTTTTGAGCATGAGGTCGTCGTCGGGATAAAAGACGTCGTCTTCGGAGACCCGGTTGCCGCCCTCCAGCACGACGGCCGGTTCGGTGCCTTCATTGGCGTAATAATGACCGTCCGGTTTGCTGGCCGGGAATCCCGCCGCCATGCCAGGCGTTAAAACTTGGGCGCCGACATCGCTGACGATGGTGACCTCTCCCTCAAGCACATAAATGAACTCGTCCTCGTTCTGATGCCAGTGGCGCAATGCCGAAGAAGCCCCCGGTGGAATGACGGTTTTGTTGACGCCGAATTTGGTCAAGCCGCAGGCATCGCCAAGTCGCTGTTTGGCGCGGGCTTCGGAGCGGCCCTTCATCTCGTCGGGGTAGAACGTCCCGCCGTGGACCTCGAGTCCGCTCGGGTCGATGGCGGGTAATTGGAGTGATTTTGAATCGGCCATGATTTACCTCCTTGATAATCTGATCGTAATTCTATGGGGCAATCGTGCTGGCTACCAGCGTAACGGTTGTACATTGCGGCGAGAAGGCATTGTAATATGCTTGTGCTATAGCCGTTTAGGAGGATTTCCATGACAGATGCCCTGCAAGCCAAGACGGTCTCGACAAACGCTTTGCCGGTGATCGATATTTCCAGATTGCGGTCGGGCGATGCTGCGGTGCGTGCCGGGGTGGGGCGGGATTTGCGCGCCGCCTGTCTGGATAAAGGGTTCTTGTATCTCACGGGTCATGGGGTTCCGGCAGGTTTGAGGGCGGAAGTATTCGACGAGGTGGAAAATTTTTTCAGCCTGCCCGTCGCGGAAAAAATGAAGGCGGATAAAGTGCAGTCATTTGCCAATCGGGGGTACGAGCCCCTCGGCGGGCAAACGCTGGAGCCGGGCCAGCCGGCCGATCTCAAAGAAGGCTATTACGTCGGGCGCGACCTGGCGATGAACGACCCTCGCGTCGTCGCCCGAAAGTTCAATCACGGCCCGAATATTTGGCCCGAGGGACGCCCCTCATTTCGCGACGTGATGGAACGCTATTTTCTCGTCATGCAGGATTTGGCCCGCCTTACGATGCGGGGTATCGCGCTCTCCCTCGATCTCGAAGAAGATCATTTCGAAGCCTTCTGTGATGAAGAACTGGCCACCGTTCGCTTGCTCCACTATCCGCCCCAACCCGCAAATCCGGCGCCGGGTGAAAAGGGCTGCGGCGCTCATACCGATTTTGGCACCTTGACGTTCCTGATGCAGGACGATTGCGGCGGGCTCCAGGTCTGGGACGAAGAGGCGGGCTGGATTCATGCGCCGCCGATCCCCGATACCTATGTGGTCAATCTGGGCGACATGATGGCCCGATGGACTAACGATAAGTATCACTCGACCCTGCACCGGGTGGTCAATTTCTCAGGCCGCGAACGATATTCCGTGCCGTTCTTCTATCTCGGCCATCCCGATATGCCGGTCGAGTGCATTCATACCTGTCTGGATGACGGCGAGGTCGCGAAATATCCGCCGACCACGGTGGTTCGTCATATCGAGGATATGTACAACCTTACCTATGCGCCGGCGAATGGCTGAGGAGACGTGCGAGGCATCTCCGGCAGCAGCGCAGCAGACGGCCGGTACCGTCCTTCGGGCTTTTACCCGACTGGGCCTGACGTCCTTTGGTGGACCGGTGGCTCATATCGGTTATTTCAGAGAAGAATTTGTCGCGCGACGTAAATGGTTCGATGAGCAGAGCTACGCAGATCTCGTCGCCTTGTGTCAGTTTCTGCCCGGTCCCACCAGTTCCCAGGTCGGGATCGGAATCGGCCTGACCAAGGCCGGGATTCCAGGTGCCATAGCCGCCTGGTTTGCGTTCACATTGCCGTCTGCGCTGATCATGCTGATCTTTGGGCTCGGGGTTGTGCAATTCGGCGACGCGGTGAGCCAAGGCTGGATCCATGGCTTGAAGGTCGCCGCGGTCGCCGTCGTGGCACAGGCCGTCTGGGGTATGGCACGCACCCTCTGCCCGGATGCCCCCAGGGCAACCATCGCGATTCTGGCAGCTGTCTACCTGCTGGTCTTGCCGTCTATCTACGGACAGTTCCTGGTCATTCTCGCAGGTGGTATTGCCGGGGCGTATTTTCTTCCGGCGAGCATTGACGATGATTCGGTAAAGCTCGGTGCCAGGGTGGGAAAAGGCGTCGCTCTATCCGCCTTGTCTCTGTTCTTTGTGTTGCTGATCGGGCTGCCGGTCTCGGTCGCTTTTTACCCCGATCAAATGCTCGCCATGATCGATAGTTTTTACCGCTCAGGCTCGCTTGTCTTCGGCGGCGGGCACGTTGTTCTGCCATTG
>JAQCKY010000261.1 GCA_027592155.1 Pseudomonadota bacterium | reverse complement strand
CGTAGCAATGGAGGATTGTGTTATTATCTCGACTGACTGTATTCAAATCAGAATTTGGTTACGCGATGCCAGCAACATTTTTAACACTGGACCAAGCATCACAATTGATCTCCAAGGATGAGATCGGCAGGTCATGCGTAATTACCGATCCGTGTTTACCGGATAATCCGATCTAAATTTATCTCGATAAGGAACGATAATGCTGACGCTGTATCAATTCGGCAATTCGGTTTGCGCCCAGAAGGTGCGCATAACGCTCGCCGAAAAAGATCTCGATTGGGAGCCGGTCGAGGTCAATCTGTTCAAGAGCGAACAATATAACCCTGAGTACCTGAAACTGAATCCCAAGGGGGTTGTTCCCACGCTGGTTCATGACGGCAAGCCGGTGATCGAATCGACACTGATCTGCGAATATTTGGACGACGTGTTTCCGGACCCCAAACTGACCCCTGACGACCCTTATGAGCGCTCGCAGATGCGTCTCTGGAGTAAGATGGTGGATGAGGGCCTCCATGAGGGGACGACGGAGATCAGCTTTTCGGCGATGTTTCGGGAGCGTATGAAAAAGCTCACGCCGGAACAGCGTGAGTTGAGGTTCCAGAATATCGGCGACCCCCGGCGCCGGGCTCGCTTCACCTCGACCTATAACGACGGCGTCGAATCGCCCTTTGTCCTCAACGCGATTGCCGCCTTCGAAAAGGCGTTCAAGACCCTGGAAGAGACGTTATCGGATGGCCGTGACTGGATATTCGGCGATAAATACACCCTCGCCGATATCAACATCATGCCTTACGCGGCGCGGATGACCTATCTGGGGCTCATCGATGCATGGACGGCGGATCGCCCCCATGTTCAGGCCTGGTGGAAACGGGCCAGTGCCTTACCGAGCTTTAAGGCCGGGCTCAGCGATCTGCTTTCCGATGAAGAAATGAGCGAGATGGCGAAACACGGCCCGTCTATTCTGGACCGGGTCCGCGAACTTCGCGCCGAGCACGTGGCGCAGCTTACCCACTGAGCTACCGCCCTCAGAGGCCGCCGGTGATGCTCAACACGACTCCCGAGGTGTAGGCGCAGCGGTCTGAGGCGAGGAACGTTACAAAGTCGCCAACTTCAGAGGGTTCGGTCATGCGGTCGAACGGCAAGGGCCGCTGCAATTCGCGCCAGCGGCTACGGTCGCCAAAATTTGTTTCCGCCCGATCTTGGAGAAGGGTTTCCGCCCGTTCGGTGCGTGTCGCGCCGGGATGCATGCCGATGACCCGAATTCCATGGGCTGGGCTTTCCTTACCGAGTGCCACCGAGAACGCAGCCAAGGCAGCATTTGCCGCGGCGCCGGCGATATAGCCCGGCTGCGGGTTTGTTGCGGCACCGCCGATGACATTGATAATGACGCCGGATTTCCGCCCCTGCATGGCGCTATAGAGATGGCGGGAAAGATTGATATAGCCGAACAGCTTAAGCTCCCAGGCTTCGCGCCACCGTTTTTCGTCAAGGTCGGTGAGTGTGCCGCCGGGGATCGCGCCGGCATTGTTGATGAGAATATCGACATCGGCACATGCCGCGCCCAGGGCATCGACCCCTTCTGACGTGCCGAGATCCAGTGCGTGAGTTTGCACATTCACGTTATAGCGGTCGCGAAGGGACGTGGCCGCGGATTGAAGTTCGGACTCTGTCCGTGCGGAGAGGTGGAGATGGCACCCTTCGGCGGCCAAAGATTCCGCGACGGCGAGCCCGATTCCCTTGGAGCCGCCGGTGATGAGAGCCGTTTTACCGCTGAGATGGAGGTCCATCGTTTTTATCCTTAATTTTAAATCGGAGGGGTGTGATTCATGACGACGCCCGACGTATAGGCGGCGCGGTCGGAAGCCAGAAATGCGACAAAATCGCCGACTTCTTCGGGTTCGGTCGGGCGGTCGAAGGGCAGGGGCGGTAAGAGCTCTGCCCAACGTTCGCGGTCGCCGAGTTCTTTTTCCGCCCGCTCGTAGAAACGCACTGCCTGACGCTCGGTCCGGGTCACACCGGGATGCATGCCGAGAACTCGAATGCCGTGGGCCGGACTTTCTTTGCCCAGCGCGACGGTAAAGGCGTCCAACGCGGAGTTCGCGGCACCGCCGGCGATGTAGTTGGGTTTGGGCAGCCCCGCCGAGTTGCCGATAACATTGACGATAACGCCCGATCCCCGCTCTTTCATCGCCGCATAGACGAGGCGAGTTAAATTGATAAAGCCGAAGAGCTTGAGATCCCACGCCTCGCGCCAGCGCGCTTCGTCCAGTTGATCGAGTGATGCGGAGGGGATGGCGCCGGCGTTGTTGACGAGAATATCGATGTCGGGGCAGGCAGAGGCCAGCTTGGCGATATCCTCGGATTTACTGAGGTCGAGCGCGTGGGTCTCGATACTGACATTATGGCGGGACCTGAGTTTTTCCGATGCTGTCGCCAGGTCCGCCGCCGTGCGCGCGGCTAGAATGAGGTTGCATCCTTCCGCCGCCAGACTTTCCGCCACGGCGTAGCCAATCCCTTTTGAGCCGCCGGTAATCAGAGCGGTCTTGCCCGTTAGTCCGAAATCCATCGAGTGCCTCCTATTATTATGCGGGGGATTATCGGAGACGAACTTGCATCTGACAACGTCTTGAGTGATTAGGTCCTACAGTGATTGTCATTATGCATGGCTGGATTAAGCTGATGGGAAAGATCAGCAGGAGCCTCCAATGACCATCGACGTCCATACCCATTACATGCCGGAAACCGTTGTCGAGATGCTGCGCAGCCGGAACAAAGCGCCGTTCGTCGATAAAGATAGCGACGGCAACGATGTCTTCCATATGCCGGTGGGTCACCTCGCCCTCCCCAGCGACTATACGGATATGGATGGGCGGCTCGCCTTTATGGACGAGGCCGGTGTTGACGCGCAGTTGTTGTCCTATGCCGGACTTTTTGGCGCCGACAGCCTGCCGGTGGATGAAGCCTTGCCCATCCTGCAGACCTTCAATGATCATGCCGCCGGATTGATGAAGGCGCATCCCAAGCGCTTCGGTTGCGTCGCGGGCTTGCCCTTTGCCGATATGGACGCCGCCGTTGAGGAGTATCGGCGCGCCCGGAACGACCTCGGCCTTCTCGGCGCCGTCCTGCCGATGAACTATTTCCTGGACCGCAAGATCGCGGAGGAAATGCGCCCGATTTTTGAGGTCGCAAAAGAGATCGGCGGATACCTCTTTCTCCATCCCGGGCCGAGACCGGATCAGCGGCCCGATCTCGCCGATGGAGCGCCGCCGGCTTACGGCGACAATCTGATGTACCGTAATTCCCTCGACGTGCAGTCTCGGGTCGGCCATTCGATGGTGACGCTCCTGATGACTGATTTTCTGGGGGGCTATGCGGACGTGCCGATCCATGTCGCGAATTTGGGAGGAACCCTGCCCGGTATCATCGAGCGCTTCGACAATTTGAGCCTGACGCGGGCGCCGGACGATCCGCTGCCGTCCACGCTTCTGCGCAATGTCCATATCGACTGCTCGTCCTTGGGCCGCCGCAGCATCGAAATGGCGGTACATTTTTTTGGCGCGGAACTGATCATGTTCGGGACCGATTGTCCGATCTTCAGCACAGAACGCAGCCTTACCGCCATTGCAACGGCAGATATCTCCGAGACGGAGAAGCAGGCGATTCGGCATGACAATGCGGCGCGCCTGCTAAAGGGTTTGTGGGCGCTGTAATCAGAGACAAGGAGAAAGCGAATGGCAGCAGGATATTGGGTGGCGATGGTCGATGTGACCGATCCCGAGCGTTACGGCGAGTATGCGAGCAAGACCGGCCCGGCGTTGGAAAAGTATAATGCCAAGGTGGTGATCCGCGGCGGGCGGTCGGAAACGGTCGAGGGGCAAGAGTTTGGGAAAACCGTGGTTCTTGAATTTCCAACTTATGAAGATGCTGTCGCCTGCTACCACTCGCCCGAATATCAGAGCGCTAAGAAGATCCAAGAGGGGGCTTCGGTCCGCAACATCGTTATTGTCGAAGGCGAATAATGGCCGACCGCTCAGCCTCGATCGCGGCCCATTACGGCGCTGACGATATCTTGGAGCGGATTCTCGCTGCGCTGGTGGCGGCAGGCGCCGATCCGGACCACCCGACCCAAGAACAGTTGGCGCTCTTCGATCACATGCACGGCCGGGGTTATATTGCCACACGGGAGCATGTGGAGCAGGCCGGGATAACGGTCGGCATGACAGTCCTGGATGTCGGCTGCGGGATTGGCGGGCCGGCGCGCTATATGGCGGCTGTCTTGGGCTGTACCGTGTCGGGGATCGATCTGACGCCGGAATATGTCGAGGTCGGGCGGGAACTGACCCGGCGTTGCGGGTTGCAGGATCAGGTCGATCTGGTCCAGGGGAACGCGCTCGATCTGCCTTATGACGATAACAGCTTCGATCACGTCTATTGCCACAACGTCACCATGAACATCGAAGATAAGGCGGGGTTGGCGGCGGAGATTGCACGGGTCCTCAAGCCGGGCGGGCAATTTTCCTGCGCCGAGGTGGCGCAAGGCCCCGGCGGCGCGCCTTATTTCCCGCTTCCTTGGGCTCGCGACCCTGCTGACAGTTTTCTGGTGACGCCGGAGGCGATGAAGGCGGCGCTCGAGGCCGGCGGTCTTAGGGTTATCGAGCAAAGTGAGGGGGCGCGACACGATGCAGCCGATGTATCGGACGATCGGGGTGCCC